>CALXBS010000009.1 GCA_944386605.1 uncultured Clostridia bacterium
TTCACACTCCGTGTGAACGTTTTTAGTATAACACAATTCGATTACTTTTGTCAATACTTTTTTTCTTTTTTTTATAATTTTTTTCTTTTACATTATCGACAATCTTTCATCTCGTTGTGACTTGCAATATGTTACCACTTTTTTTACCCTTTGTCAACACTTTTTTTCAATATTTTTTTATTTTTTATCAAAAATTTTACATATCGACTAAAATAACATCTTCGCCAATTTTTTTGATCTTATTCCATGGAATAGTAATATTATTTTTTCCAGCAATTCCACTAAACAATTTTCCTGTTTTTGCCACAATAATAGAATGAATTTCTCCATTTTCAAAATCTGCCTGCACATCTACTACAAAACCTAATATTTTTCCTTCACTTAAACTAATTACTTCTTTTTGTTTAAAATCGATTCCCCTAGACATAGTATCACCCATTACATTTATATGTTATTTACGTAGTAATATTCCAATTTTTAAATACCTACCTATAGTTTCCTATAGATAGGTATTCATTATTTTACATTATCTTCTAAAAACTTTATAATATCTCCAAAATGCATTGCATTAGAAGCTTTAAAATAAACAATATCTCCACTTCTTAGATTAGTCATTAATTCTTGTTCTAAATCTTTTTGATTATCAAAGTTTTTAATATATGGTACATATTTACAAGCTTCTTTATTAATATTTTTAGCTAAATCCCCTAATGTATAGATTCTATCATAATTTAAATTCTTAAAAATTTCACCTACCTGAGTATGAATAGTGGTAGCAAACTCTCCTAATTCTAGCATATCTCCTAAAACTGCAATCTTACGTTTTCCATCTAATTCATGAACCGTCATAAGTCCTGATCTCATAGAATCAATACTTGCATTATAAGTATCATCAATTAATAAAACATGGTTAGCAAGATATTTCTTTTCTAGTCTACCTTTAAAATTTTTATAATTTTTAATTCCTTCTAAGATATCTTCTCTACTAATTTCTAACAATTCTCCTACTTTAATAGCCATTAAAGCATTTTGAATATTATGATTGCCTATTTGGTTAATTACAACTGGTGTCAATTCTCCATAAATCATTGTTTGAAAATAAATAGAATCTTCTTTTATTTTTTTATTATAAACATCTGATAAGCTACTTCTCATCACTTGATACTCATTACAATCTTTTAAAGTGCATAGATAAGAATCATCTTCGTTAATAATTAACTTCCTCATTCCTTTTATAAAATTTGTAATCTGAATTTTTTCATGGAAGATATTTTCTTGACTTCCTAATATTCCAATATGCGCATTTCCAATATTTGTAATAACACATATATCTGGTTTTAAAATAAGAGATAATTCATTCATTTCATCTTTGTGATTCATACCTGCTTCTAAAACACAAACTTCTTGTTTATCTAATTCTAACATCATTAAAGGTAATCCTATATTACTATTATAATTTTTCTTAGTAACTAACGTAGAATATTTTCTTTCTACAACACTTGCCATCATCTCACGTGTACTAGTTTTTCCTACACTACCAGTAATTGCTATCACTGGAACCTCTATATGTTTCTGTCTATTATAAATTGCTAAATCTACCAATGCTTTTTGTGTATCCATTACCTCTATTATAATAATATTTGCATTGATTGTTTTACATTTTTCTATAATTTCATCTTTATCTTTATAATTACTTTCTATAAAAAAGCCACTTGCCTTTTTCTTGACACACTGCAAAATAAACTGATGACTATCTACCTTCTCTCCCTTTAATGGAATAAAAAAAGTATCTTCTTCTAGTATTCTACTATCTATTTCATATTTTTTGATATCTATATTTTCATTACCATTTATTAATTTTCCTTTAGTTGCTTCTAATATTTCTCTTACCTTTAGCATATCATCACCCAAAACATTCTAGCATATTTTTTATGATAAGACAAGTAAACAGATTTTTTTTAATTTTTAAATTTCACTAAAATACAATTCAATTCCTCTTACAATCGCCTCTGCTATTTCATTTTCATTTTCCATAATCCATTTTGCATCCAACTCATTATCATGAAAAGCAACTTCTAACAATACCGCTGGTGCCAAAGTCTCTCTAATTTCATATAAATTTTGGTTATATAGTACACCTCTTCCAAGCTCTGGTTCTGGATATATTTTAATAATTTCATCATAAATTGCATTTGCTAATCTAGATGAACTTGTATTAGGTCTACTTGCATATATTTCTGGACCTCTTCCTTGATAATTTCCGCCACTTGCATTACTATGTATTGCAACATGAATATCTGGTGAAAGTCTATTACTTTCTTCTACTATTTCAGATAAAGAATCATTCGGATTATTTCTATAGATAATATACCCTTTTTCTCTTAAAAGTTTTTCTACTATATCCGCTATTCTATTCATTCTATATTCTTCACTACCAAAATCACCAAATCCAATATTATATTCTTGCGCGGATGGACTTAAAAAAATTGATCTTTCTTCCATAACTTTCCTCCTACATATTCATTATATTAAATCCTCCCATACTATATTCTTATATTCCACGAGAAAAACGTTGATCTCTCAACGCTTTCTATTTTCTTTTTATTACTTTCTTTCTTAATTTCTCCAAGGCACCTTTTTCAATTCTGGAAATTTGTGCTTGTGACACTCCTAACTCTTCTGCAAGCTCTATTTGTGTTCTATCTTGAAAATACCTTTTTAAAATAATATCTTTTTCCTTTTCATTTAATCTTTGAAGCAACTGCTCTATTGCAATTCTATCAATTAATTGTTCTGAATCTTCTTTGTCATTTTTTAATTGATCTAATAGATAAATTTGGTCCCCGCCATCATTATACACACAATCATAAATAGACATCGGAATAATCATACTATCCAAAGCTAAAATAACATCTTCTTTAGAAGCATTTGTTAATTCACATATTTCATCAACTGTAGGTTCTTGATTTTTTTCTCTAACATATTTTTCTCTTTCTTGAGAAATCAAGTATGCTAAATCTCTTAATGACCTTGTAATGCGAAAAGCACTATTGTCTCTTAAATATCTTTTTATCTCACCTACTATCATAGGGACTGCATAAGTAGAAAACTGGACAGATTGTGTAATATCAAAATTATCAATTGCTTTTATTAATCCAATCACTCCTACTTGGAAAATATCATTTATATTTTCTCCTCGATTATTAAATTTTTTTATTAAACTTAAAACTAGTCTTAAATTACCTTCTATAAATTTATCTTTTAACTCTGTATGTCCCTCTTTTATTTTTCTTAACATTTCCATTTGAACGGTCGGACTAAGCTTAGGTAATTTAGAAGTATCTAATCCTTGAATTTCTACTTTAACATTTATATTATTCATATGTATATCTCCCTCTCTTTTGTTAATATCTTTTACATATGAATTTGATTTATACACATTCGACAATTCTTGTCATTTTTAGTACTCAGAAAACAAGATAATGTTTTAATATTAACAAAAAATATTATACTGTTTCGTGTATAAATATTTTGTAAAAACTCGTAGAACAAAAATAATTTTCTTATTTAAAAAAATCTTTTTTTAATCCATTAATTACTTTTTTCTCTATTCTAGAAATGTAAGATTGAGATATTCCAAGTTTATCCGCAACTTCTTTTTGTGTAAGCTCTTCTATTCCATCAAAACCATATCTTAATTGCATAATCGTTTTCTCTCTATTATTTAAATTTTCTATTGCCTGCAATAAAATTTTCTTATTATCTTCCTCCTCTATAGATTTAAAAATACTATCATTATCGGTTCCAAGTATATCAGCAAGTAATAAATCATTTCCTTCACTATCCACATTAATAGGTTCATCAATAGATACTTCTGTTTTAATCCTATTATTTTTTCTTAAAAACATTAAAATTTCATTTTCTATACATCTAGAAGCATAGGTAGCTAACTTTATATTCTTGTCTAAATTATAACTATTGATTGCTTTCATCAGTCCAATAGTTCCTATAGAAATTAAATCTTCAATATTAACACCTGAATTTTCAAATTTTTTAGCAATATACACTACAAGTCTTAAATTTTTTTCAATCAAAGTATTTTTTGCTTCCACATCCTTCTTCATTAGTCTTTCTAGTAATTCCTGTTCCTCTTCTTGAGATAATGGAGCAGGTAGTATATCAGAACCAGCAATATAATAAACTGCATCTTCTTCTATGCCTAAAAATTTTAATACCTTTAAATACACATCCTTAATTTTTACCACATTGATCATATAGTAACCCCCTTTAATTTTTCAATATAGGTATTATACCCAATCAGTGCACTATATTTTTCTGTAGTCTTTATTTCTTGCAACGTAAATGATAAAATAATTTTATCTAAAACTGTTACGAATGTATTACTATGATATACTTTTATATTTTTTGCTACATATCCGATTATCTCCTGTTCGCCGCTAACCGTTTTTATCTTTAATTTTGATTCTTGTTTTAAAAAATGATTTTGATTAATACTATTATATTTACTTTTACTAATAAAAATAACATCTAAACCATTGAAATAATCATATGCTTGATTTCCTGTATCTACAAAAGCCTCTAACTGTACTCCGTTTATTTCTAGTGTATAAATTAAGTCATCTTCTTTTATATTACTTTTTACAATTTTCCAAATATATTTACTGAAAATATATAAAATGCCTCCAGAAAAAAAATAAAGTAATATTTTTAAAAAATAATTACTAAGGTCAATATGAAATAACAAGCTAAAAGCAATAATTGTTCCAACATATAAATAAAAAAATAGGAAATATAATATGCTATATTTAAAATATTGAATTATTTTCTGCGGTTTATAAACAATATAGATCATGATAAAAATCATAAAAATTTGTATAAAAAAATAGCCCAAGAAACTTTCTTGAATAACCGTGACAATTGTTGTATAAATAGAAATTACTATACTTCCTAATATCATTCTTTTTTTAGATGTGTTTTTCTTAATAAAAATAGTTAGTTCTCCAATTATTATTAAGTTAATTAATAAATTTTCAAAAAAAATATAGTCTAGGTAGATTTTCATTTAATCACCTAGACTAATTATATGGAATCTAACAAAAAAATTTTGTTAAAATTTGGCAATTAAATCAATTTCACCAAATTATCACATCATTCAGGCTTGATAAAAGTTAAATTTACTTTTTGACGTTCTTTGTCAATTTTTTCAACATAACAAGTAACAATATCTCCTACATTTACCATTTCTAAAGGATGTGCTATATATTCTTTCGTCATTTTTGAAATATGAACCAATCCAT
Organism: uncultured Clostridia bacterium; assembly: GCA_944386605.1. Lineage (GTDB taxonomy): Bacteria > Bacillota > Clostridia > TANB77 > CAG-465 > CAG-465. The sequence continues at coordinate 5,319 of CALXBS010000009.1, forward strand.
CATCATGTAAACCAATATCAATAAATGCTCCAAAGTCAACCACATTTCTTACTGTACCTTCTAATTCCATTCCTACTGTTAAATCATCTATTGTTAAAATATTACTTTTTAACATTGCACTTGGAAATTCATCTCTAAAATCTCTATTTGGTTGTTTTAAACACTTAATAATATCTTCTAATGTAAAATGATCTACATGTTTTTCATCACAAAATTTTTGTTTATCAAACATTTCTATTTCCTTTAAAAAACGATCCGACCCAATTTCTTCTATTGAAATTTTTAACTCTTCCAATAATTCTGTTACAACTAAATAACTTTCAGGATGAATAGGCGTTTTATCTAAAATATTTGTTCCATCAATGATACGCATAAAACCAATGGATTGCTCATATGCCTTAAGAGATAAAACTTTATTTTGTAATAAATCCTGTCTTGATAAGATTTTTCCTTTTTCTTCCCTATACTTTATAATCTTATCAATATTTGTTTTTGTAAGTCCAGAAACATATTTTAAAATAGAAGGACTAGCACTATTGATATTAACTCCTACTGAGTTAACAGCTTTACTAACGACAAAATCCAATGACTCAGTTAACCTTTTTTGATTTACATCATGTTGATATTGACCTACTCCTATACTTTTAGGATCAATTTTAACAAGCTCACTTAGTGGATCTTGTAATCTTCTAGCAATACTAATTGCGCTTCTTTCTTCTACTTGTAAACCAGGAAATTCTGTAATTGCTAGTTTAGAAGCAGAATACACAGAAGCACCCGCTTCACTTACAATAACATATTGTACTTTTTTCTCTTGATATTCTTGACATACTTGTGCTACCAATTTTTCACTTTCACGAGAAGCAGTTCCATTTCCAATTGCAATAATATCAATATCATATTTCTTGATCAAATCTTTTATAACAGTTTTGGCTTCTTCCCATCTATTTTGTGGTTCATGAGGATAAATCTTACTAATCTTTAAAACACGTGATGTTGGATCTATTACCGCAAGTTTACATCCTGTTCTAAAAGCAGGATCAAATCCCAGTACAACTTTTTCTTTCATTGGAGGAGTTAATAACAATTTTTCTAAATTTTTTCCAAAAACATGAATTGCACCTTCCTCTGCTTGTTCTTTTAATTCACTACGTATTTCACGCTCTATGGATGGAAAAATTAATCTTTTATAACTATCTTCTATTGCTTCTTCAATTAGTGGTACTACTGCACTTCCTGGATTTTTAATGATTTTTTTATGTAAAAAATTCATAATATGCTCTGAATCTATTTGAATATTTACTGAAAGTACATTTTCTTTTTCTCCACGATTTAAAGCAAGTACACGATGTGGTTTTATATACTTAATTTTCTCCGAATATTCATAATACATTTTATAAATAAGCTGAACATCTTCTGCATTCTTTTTCTTTTTAGAAACTATAAAACCAAAATTTTTGATATTATTTCTAATATATTTTCTATAAGTTGCATGATCACTAATCCATTCAGCAATAATATATTTAGCACCTTGTATTGCTTCTTCTACCGTTGTTACTTTATCCGTTAAATATAACGTACTTGTTTTTTCTATATCGATTTGTTTCGGAAATGACATTAAAATTTTAGCTAATGGTTCAAGCCCATTAGCAATCGCTTCTGTAGCTTTTGTTTTCTTTTTCTCTTTATATGGCCTATACAAATCTTCTACTTCAACAAGTTTTACACATTTTAGGATTTCTTGTTTTAATGCTTCTGTTAATAATCCTTTTTCTTCTATTAAACGAATCACATCTTCTTTTCTTTTCCATAAATTTACTTGATACTCATAAACTTCTGAAATTTTTCTAATTTGTTCCTCATTTAATGCATTTGTCATTTCTTTTCTATACCTTGCAATAAAAGGAACTGTGTTTCCTTCTTCTAATAATTTCAAAACACTTTCAACTTGTTTGATTTGAATATTTAATTCCATTGCAATTTCTTTTATTATCTCTTGATTCATAAAAACTCCTTTTAAATTTAATATTATTATAACACATACTACTAAGAAAAAAATAAATCCAAATTTGTCTCTAACAATTTGGACTTATTTAAATTTATAGTAAACTCATCTTAATGGTATTATTCTCCTTTATTTCTTCTTAAAAAAGGTGGAATGTCTAAATCAATCATTTTATAATCATTTTGATTATTAGATGTTACAGTAGTTCTTGAAGATGGAGTAGAAATACCTAAATCTGCTAATGTTGAACTAGCATCCATTGAAGCATTATTTGTAGCATTTTTTAATGCTTCTCCAACAATATTATCTAATTTCAAGTCTTGGAATGGAGTTTTTGAAAAACCAGTTGCTATTACAGTGATAATAATCTCATCTTGAATATTTTCATCAATAACTGCACCAAAGATAATGTTTGCTTCAGGATCAACAGATTTTTGAACTAGCTCTGCAGCTTCATTAATCTCTAATAATCCTAAATCTTTACCTCCTGTTACATTGATCAATACACCACCAGCACCTTCAATAGAAGTTTCTAATAATGGGCTATGGATTGCTTGGCGTGCAGCTTCTTGTGATCTATGTTCTCCAGAAGCTCTACCAATTCCAATATGTGCAATTCCTGCATCTAACATAATTGCTTTTACATCAGCAAAATCAAGATTTACTAAACCAGGAATTGTAATTAAATCAGATATACCTTGTACACCTTGTTTTAAAACATCATCTGATTTTTCAAAAGCTTGTGTAATAGAAGTTTGTTTTTCAACTACTTGTAATAATTTTTCATTTGGTATGATAATTAATGTATCTACATTTTGTTTTAATTCTTCTATACCATTTTCAGCTTGCATCATTCTTCTTTTTCCTTCAAAAGGAAATGGCTTTGTAACAACTGCTACTGTTAATACTCCCATTTCTTTTGAAACTTCTGCAACAATTGGAGCAGCACCTGTTCCTGTTCCGCCTCCCATTCCAGCGGTAACAAATACCATATCCGCACCTTTTAATGCTTCAGCAATATCTGCTTTTGATTCTTCTGCACTACATTTTCCGATTTCTGGATTAGCTCCTGCACCTAATCCTCTTGTAAGCTTTTCGCCTATTTGAATTTTTTTAGTAGCCTTTGACATATTTAATGCTTGTCTATCTGTATTAACAGCAATAAATTCTACACTTTTAACACCAGCTTCAATCATTCTGTTAACGCCGTTATTTCCTGCACCTCCGACACCTACTACCTTAATTGTAGCCATTCCTGCTTGCATTTCATTTTCCATTCTTTACTCCTCCTCAAAAAACTTTATTTTCATTATCAAACTTTTCTAACTCTTTTTTACCAAATAGTTTATTCTTAAATCCTACTAATTTCTCAACTATTTTTTCTTTCAAATTAGGTTCTGTAATAATCTCCACATCACTATTAACATGTTTACTTAAGCCTAAACTCGCAATATATCGAACCATTCCAAAAACTGTTGTATGTTGCGGTTTTATAATATTAATAAGTTTTGGACTACAAACTCTTACTTGATTAATTTTTAATGTAAGCATAGCAAGCTCCTCGGCTCCAACAATATTACTAATTCCCTGTCCAGTTAATACCATACTTTCTATTTTATTATTCAAATTATTTTCCTGTAACATTTTTTTAATTATCTGATATATTTCTTTTACTCTTGCTTCTATTACTTGTACAATGTCACTACACTTAATAACATTATTTTGCTGATCAACAGTTTTGCTTGAAAGTTTTATTTCATGATTATTGGTTATCATCGCCATAATTGCAAGATTGTATTGTCTTTTTAGTTTTTCAGCTTCATCAGTACTTATATTAAAAGTAAGAGCGATATCATTAGTAATATGATCTCCTCCTACTGGAATTGTTGTGTAAAATTCTATTCTGGAATTCTTATATACAGATATATCAGTATGTCCACCGCCTATATCTACTAATAATACACCAGATTCTTTTTCTTCTGGCATTAAAACTATATTCGATGTACCTAGTGTTTCTAATATCAAACCATCTATTTTTATACCTGCGTATTTTAAAGTTTTCTGTACTCCTTCAATATAATCACCCTTAGCAATTATTACCTCAACCTCCATAGAAAAAGTTTTACAAAAAGCTCCAATTGGCTCTTCTTTATATGCTCTCCCATTTACAATATATTGATATGGTAAGATGTCTATAATTTGCTCATTACTATCTAACTTCGTAGTAATCTGTATTTTAGTAAACAAATTATATATATCATTAATTGTCATTCCATCATCTGGATGAGCAACCTCTGATTCCATAACAACTTTTTCTATTCTAACATTCATACCTTTTATATTAACATAGGCAGAATTTACTGATAGCTCTGAAATTTGCTCTGCAGAATTAATTGCTTCTTTCACAGATTGCGATACCGTTTGGGGATCTATAATTTGGCCTTTTCTAACTCCTGAACTATTAGATAAACCATACCCAATTACTTCAATCTCGCTAAATTTGTTGACTTGGCCAATCACACAACTGACTTTAGATACTCCAATATCTAACCCAACTATGATATCACCTATAGCCACATCTCACACCTCCAAATTTGAGCTATTTATATGATACTATCTTTTCAGCAAAAAATCAAGTATTTTATTTAAAAATTGTAATAATTTTGTCATTTAACTGAAACAATTATTTAACATCCTTTTTTCTTAAATTATACCATTTTTAGACACTGATTTTTAACATATTTTAAGAAAAAAAGATAAATAGCAAAAAATAATATTACAAAGTTAAAAAACTTTACAAACATTATGATTCCCATAAGGAAAAGAAAAATTAAAAAAAAGGATTCAATTTTTAAAGTCCATATTCTATATTTTTTTACTTTCAAAAGCAATAAGACATTTTCTACAATATGAAATCCATCTAATGGATCAATTGGAAATAAGTTAATTACGGCTAGTGCTAAGTTGATGTCAAAAACCAAAGGTATCTCTTTAAAAAGTAGTGCAAGAAAAATATTAGAAAGAGGACCCGCACTATAAATACACAAATTTTGAAATGAATGATTATCTTTTTCTTTCAGTGTATATTTTTCTTTAACAAAACTTATATTGACTCCTGAAATAGTAAACTTAAAGCATTCTACTCTCTTTCCAAATAGTGATGCCATTAACATATGTGAAAATTCATGAAATACTATAAACATATAACAGGTAAAATAGGATGAAAGATAACATCTTACTTCAAAAGAAAATAGACATAAAAATAATACTATCAAAAATAAAATCTCTATTTCTATTTCAAAGAATTTCGTTTTTATTTTCAATAGTATCACCTCGCGTTATAATTGAACTAGTTTTTGTGGATCTACTGTTCTTCCATCTATTATAATTTCAAAATGAAGATGTGAACCTGTTGACATTCCTGTGCTTCCCATTAAACCTATAATATCTCCTTGTTTAATTTCGTCTCCTTCATTTACTTTTATTTCATTTAAATGTGCATATTTAAAAATAACACCATCTTTTTCTATTTCAATATTATTTCCATAATACTTATCCATTACCTGTACTTTTGTTACAATCCCATCCGTTGCACTTTTTATTTCTGTATTTAATACATTAGCAATATCCGTTCCTGTATGATAAGAATTAACTCCTTCAAATACTTCATCTCTTGCACCATAAACAGATGTTATAGTACCACTAACAGGTGCTTTTATATCAATATTTTTACTTAATATCATACCTACATCATCTTGCATGATACTTACTGCACTAGAATCCACTTGATTTTCTATAAAGGTTCCTGTTCCTACACTTGCAAAAACTTCTTTTATATCTTCTGTTCCATTTGTAACATCCATCGTCTGAATTGATTCTTGTGGATAAATTTGCTCATTCATATATTCCTTTAAGCTAAAACCTAATATTTTCGGTTTATAATAAATATACTTTTCTTTTACTTTTGTACACAATTCTTCAGGAACTACATAGCTAATGGTTTCATAAGAAGAAGTTAGAAAGCTTTCTAATTTTTCCAAAACATATTCTTTAGAATAATCTTTTTGATATTCATTTATTAAAAAAGAAACAATTCTTTGATTTTTTAATTGCTCAGGAATTGTCATTTTTCCTAGCAAACAAGCACATACAATAATACATGATAAAGTAATTTTTACCATATATTTTATTTTCACCTTAGAAAAAAAGCCTAATTTTTCTTTCTCTTTTTTTTCTTTTTCATCCACTTTTTCAGTATTAAAAATATCATCTGTAAGACTAATATCTTTAATATTCATTAATGGATTTTCATAATTTTTATCAATATCTTTTAACAAACTTTTTCTTAATCTTCTTGCTGCAACTACATTTCCCATATTTTGCTCCTTCCCTTTTATTTATTAAATCATATGTGATAAAAACTTTTTTATGCAAAAAAATAGATTAGATTTCTCTAATCTACTATACTTCCTTTTAAATACCATAAATGCTCTGAATCTATTTTAACAGGAACTATTTTTCCTATATAAGAATCATCTGCTGAAAAAATAACAACTTTATTTTGACTCGTTCTACCCGTATATAATTTATCGTTATTTTTACTTTTTCCTTCCACTAATACAAAATAGGTTTTACCAATCATTTTTTGATTTAATTCTGGCAACATATCTTCATATAATTTTTTTAATCTTTCCAGTCTTTCCACTTTTTCTTCATGTGATGTTTTATCTTCCATTTTTGCTGCAACAGTACCATTTCTTTTTGAATAAATAAACATATAAATTTGATCAAAACCAACCTTTTTCACAACATCTAAGGTATCTAAGAATTGTTCTTCTGTTTCATTTGGAAAACCAACAATAATATCCGTTGACAAAGAAATATCTGGAATTTGTTTTAATTTTAAAGCCAAATCTAAAAATTGTTCCTTAGAATATTTTCGATTCATTTTTGATAAAATTTCTGTATTTCCTGACTGTAAAGGTAAATGAATTTGTCTAGCAATCTTTTTAGAATTTTTAATTACCTCAATTAAATCATCTTTAAAATCTTTAGGATGTGGTGACATGAATCTTATAATCTCAATTCCTTCAATTTTTTCTACTTCTTTTAATAAATCAGGAAAGTGATATTCTTCTTCAAAATCATTTCCATAAGAATTTACATTTTGCCCTAAAAGCATAATCTCTTTATATCCTTTTTGTGCTAATTTTCTAATATCATTTAAAATGTCTTCAGGCTTTCTACTTCTTTCTCTTCCTCTTACATATGGAACTATGCAATAAGAACAAAAATTATTACATCCATAAATAATACTTACACTTGCTTTATATTGATCTTCATAAAGGATTGGCACTTCCTCTTCAATTTCATTTCCTACTTCTAAATATTCAATTTCTTTTTGTTTTAAACAAAGAATTTTATATAATTTCTCAGGAAATAAACGCATACTACCAGTACCTAGAACAACATCAACAAATCGATAAGACTTTTTTATTTTTTCTAAAATATGTTTTTGCTGTGTCATGCACCCTACTACAACAATATATACATTCTCTTCTTTTTCTTTTCTTTGTTTTAAAAATCCTAATCTTCCAAACAATGTATTTTCTGCATTTTCTCTAATACAACAAGTATTAAATAAAATTAAATTTGCCTTTTCAATTGGAGCTTTTTGAAATCCCATAGACTCTAATATTCCCATGTATTTATTAGAATCATTTTCATTCATTTGGCATCCCATTGTATCAATGCAATAAGTCAATTTCTTTTCTTGTACAATTTCTTTTATTTTATTTTCATAATTATTTACAAATCTCATCATTTTTCTCCTATCAAAATTACCATATTATTTTAACACAAACTTTATGTAATGTAAACCTTCCTTGTTTAAAATAAACAAAATAAGGAGCGTATCTTTCACGACACGCTCCCCATTATTAGCATTTCTTTCCCTATTGGTATTTTCTATCTGTATTCTTTAATAACATTTTGATAAAACTAGAATAAGAAATACCAGCAGGAAAAGCTTTAGTATAATATGGATGATACTGCTGTAACCACGTCTTTAAGCTTGCTTTAAGAATTCTCTTTTTGGCCGAAATAGAAGCTTTCCCTTTTCCGATTCTTGCTTTCGATAATCCCCTCATAATGACAATCGGCAATTTATCTGTAGAATCATTATCGCAGATTAACGTATAAACCTTATGATAAAGATTTTGATCATCCACAAAACCGATCCGCTTGAAAAACTCTTTTATATTTTTATCTTCTCTTAAAAGAATTAACTGCTCGGCTACAGTGTATTCAAGGAATTCTATCTGTGTAAAGTGTTCCTCTTGTCCTATAGTTATTCCTTCTTGCGGCTCAAAATGATCCTCCTCTTCAAATTTGATCTTTACATTCTCAATCCCTTTATCCCGTAAGGAAGCAAAAAAAGAGATCATATTTTCTGAGGGAATTTGAAGGGTTAATTTATCCCCTTTTTGTTTTACAATGGTTACACCATCCATTATTGTTTCGGTTGATTTTAATTTTACAATCATACTGTTCTCCTTTACATTTGTACTAGATTTAGTTATTAACGTCAATTATTATAGCACAAATTTACATAATTGTCAAAAAATACACTTAAAATATTGCTAAAATACAATATCTTAAGTGTACTAATCTTATACTCTTTCCATATAAGAAGCAGTTCTTGTATCGATTCTTATTTTATCTCCAATTTCAACAAATATTGGAACATTAAATTGTGCACCAGTTTCTACAGTACATGGTTTTGTTGTTCCTGTAGCAGTAGATCCTTTGATCCCTGGTTCTGTATAAGTTACTTCTAACTCTACAAATGTAGGAGGTTCAACACCAAATACATTTCCTTTATAAGATAATACTTTCACATTCATATTATCTTTTAAATATGGTAAAGTATCCGCTATTTGTTCTTTTGTTAATTCAATTTGTTCATAAGTAGTTGTATCCATAAACGTGTAATTTTCTCCATCATGATATAAATATTGCATTTCTTGAACTGTAATTTGAGCTTCTTCAAATTTTTCAGATGGATTAAAAGTTTTTTCAATATTTTTTCCTGTAATTACATTTTTCAAAGTTGTTCTTACAAAAGCGGCTCCTTTTCCTGGTTTTACATGTTGAAATTCAACAACTCTATATACAGAGTCATCCATTTCAAAAGTAACACCATTTTTAAAATCTCCTGCTAAAATCATAAATACCTCCTAAATTAGACTTATTGACTTACTTTTTCTACTAAAGTTTTAAAACCATTCATATCATTAACAGCCATTTCTGCTAACATTTTTCTGTTAATATTAATATTAGCTTTCTTTAAATTAGCCATTAATTTACTATATGTAGTTCCATTCATTCTTGCAGCAGCGTTAATTCTTGCAATCCATAGTTTTCTGAAATTTCTTTTATTTTGTTTTCTTCCAACATATGCGTATTTTAAAGATTTCATAACAGCTGATTGCGCCATTCTAAATCTAACTGATTTTGCACCAAAATATCCTTTTGCTCTTTTTAAAACTTTTTTATGTCTTGCTCTTGTAGTAACAGCACCTTTTACTCTTGCCATTATCATTCTCCCCTTTCTTCAGTATTATTGATATGGTAATAATTTTTTCATAGCTTTTTTATTTGCACTATCTAAATATGCAGATTGTTTTAAAGCCATTTTTCTTTTTGATGATTTACCTGTTAATTTATGTGCTCTATTAGCAACATTTCTTTTAATTTTTCCTGTACCTGTAACAGATACTCTTTTTTTTGTTGAACTATGTGTTTTTAATTTTGGCATAATTAATACTCTCCTCTCTCAACATTATTGTTTTTGTTTTGGTGATAAAAACATAGTTAAATTTTTTCCTTCCAATTTTGCTTCTTTATCGACTTGAGAATTTTCAATCATTTCATGAAACGTATTCATAATTTCTTTTCCTTGATTTACAAAATTTAATTCTCTACCTCTAAAGCGCATTGAAACTTTAACTTTATTCCCTGTACTTAGAAATTTTGAAGCATTTTTAGCTTTTACTTCTAAGTCATGTCTATCAATGTTTGGAGATAATCTTATTTCTTTAATTTCAATAACCTTTTGTTTCTTTTTAGCTTCTTTCGCTTTTTTAGCCATTTCAAATTTAAATTTACTATAGTCTAAAATTTTACAAACTGGGTTATCTTTATTAGGAGAAACAAGAACTAAATCTAAGTCTTCCTCCTCTGCTATAGAAATAGCTTTTTCAATAGGCATTTTTCCAAGTTTTTTCCCTTCTGAATCAATTACTTGGACTTCAGGAAATCTAATTTCACGATTTACTAAATAATCTTGTTTGATATGAAACACCTCCACAAATATAACAAAAAAGATTGCTCTGTAACGGCAATCTTCTCTCATACAAAATATTGAAATATATATCATATATTGTATAACCTTACTAAGTAAAACTCGTAAGGTGAGAAGATTTCCTCTACTTACGAGCTATATTATACATAATTTTTTTCTATTTGTCAACTATTTTTACAAAATATCTTACTGATTCATAGATTTATATATCCAAATTTGTAACATATTTTGCATTTTTTTCAATAAATTCTCTTCTTGGTTCAACGTTCTCTCCCATTAAAATAGAAAATGTTTCATCTGCAAGTACAGCGTCTTCTAACTCTACTCTTACCAAGATTCTAGTTTCTGGATTCATAGTAGTTTCCCATAATTGTTCAGAATCCATTTCACCAAGACCTTTATATCTTTGAATATTTAAAGAATCTCTTGCAATTCCTTTTTCTTCAATTTCCTTTAATTTTACATCTAAGTCTGCCTCATTATAACAATAAACATCTTCCATTCCCTTTTTAGCAATCTTAAATAGAGGAGGTTGTGCAATATATACAAAACCATGTTCTATTAAAGGACGCATATATCTAAAGAAAAATGTTAATAACAAGGTTCTAATATGTGCACCATCAACATCGGCATCTGCCATTAAAATAATTTTATGATATCTTAATTTATCAACATTAAAATCATTTCCAAGGCCAGCACCAAGTGCAACAATTACTGGATTTAATTTTTCATTATTATATATTTTATCTACTCTTGTTTTTTCTACATTTAACATTTTACCCCAAAGTGGTAAGATAGCTTGGAATCTTCTATCTCTACCTTGCTTTGCACTTCCACCAGCAGAATCTCCCTCAACGATATAGATTTCACATTTTGAAGCATCTTTTTCTTGACAATCTGCTAATTTTCCAGGAAGAGTTGTAGATTCTAATGCTGTTTTTCTTCTAACCAATTCTCTTGCTTTTCTTGCTGCTTCTCTTGCTCTAGCTGCACTCATAGTTTTTTCAAGAATAGCTTTTGCAATTGTTGGATTTTCTTCTAAAAAGATACTCATTTTAGAATATACTGCATTACTAACAATACCTGTTACTTCACTATTTCCTAGTTTTGTTTTAGTTTGTCCCTCAAATTGTGGCTCTAAAACTCTTACACTTACAATAGCAGTAATACCTTCTCTGATATCTTCACCTTGTAAATTACTATCTTTTTCTTTTAAAATATTAAATTTTCTTGCATAATCATTAAAAGCTTTTGTAAGTCCTCTTTTAAATCCATCTACATGAGTACCACCCTCATTTGTATGAATATTATTTACAAATGATAATAAATTTTCAGAATAAGCAGTAGTATATTGAAGTGCTACTTCTACTTGTACACTATTTTGTTCTAATTCAAACCATATAACATCTTGATGAACAGGCTCTTTCCCTTTATTGATATATTCAACAAAAGATTTTAAACCTCCCTCATAATGAAATACAATTTGTTCTGTTCCTTCTTCTCTTTTATCCCATAATGTAATTTTTAAGCCTTTATTTAAAAATGCAATTTCTCTTAGTCTTTGACTTAAAGTTTCTAAACTATACTCTGTTGTCTCAAAAATTTCTGGATCCGCTTTAAAAACAACTTTAGTTCCAGGTTGTTTTGTATCTGCTATTTTATGTAATGGTTCTGATACCTTTCCTCTTTCAAAACCAATTTTGTATAAACCATCTCCATTTGAAGCTTCTACATACATCCAAGTAGAAAGTGCATTTACTACAGAGCCACCTACACCATGTAATCCACCAGATACTTTGTATCCGCCACCACCAAATTTTCCACCTGCATGAAGCATTGTATAAACAACTTCAATTGCTGGTTTATTAACCTTATGATGAATTCCTAGAGGAACACCTCTACCATTATCTTTTACACTGATGACATTATCAGGTAATATTTCAACATTAATTTCTGTACAAAAACCTGCTAAAGCCTCATCAACACTATTATCTACAATTTCATATACTAAATGATGTAATCCTCTTTCAGAAACACTACCAATATACATACCTGGTCTCTTTCTTACTGCTTCTAGTCCTTCTAATATTTGAATTTGATTCTCATCATATTTTGCCATTTTCTTACCTCTCTTTTCTCTAATATTTGTACTTTATACTTATATCACATTTCATTATCAAATTTCAAGTCTCCCATTTGAAACTTTTAAAATTTTTATACGTTCAATATCTTTCACAAAACTTGCTTCGGTTGTTGTTATAATACTTTGATAATTCTCTATGTATTTTAATAAAAATGCAATTCTTTCATTATCTAATTCAGACATAATATCATCTAGTAGCAATATAGGGATTTCATTTTTTTCTTCTTTTAAAACTTCAAAATTTGCAAGTTTTAAAGATAACAAAGCAGTTCTTTTTTGACCCTGTGATCCAAACTTATTTACCTCTAAACCATTAATACAAATAATAAAATCATCTCTTTGTATCCCTTTTATAGAAGCCTTTCTCATCTCTTCAATATATAAATGCTCGTCCAAATAATTTAAAATTTCTTGTTCTGTCATTCCTAAAAAATCTGTATGATATAATATATCGATTTTTTCTTTTCCATTTGTTAAATGATTTTCTATTATTTGAGCCTTATTAAGAAGTTTTTCAACGATAATTTTTCGACTTTCTACGATTTTTTTGATATATACACTCATTTTTTCATTTAAAATATGAACATACTCTCTATCGATTTTTTCCTTCTTTAACATCGCATTTTTTAATTTTAAACATTTCATGTATTCTTGAGATGCAATTAGATAGGATTTTGATAGCTGACATAAAATCATATCAATAAACTCACGTCTTTTACTTGGAGAGCCTTTTACAATATCCAAACTATCCGGCGAAAAAATAACAATTAAAATTTCTCCAATAAAATCTGAGATCTTTTTTACTTTTATCCCATCATTTTGAATAATTTTTTTTGAATGATCTATATAAATTTCATTTTTTTTTAAAATACTATTTTTATAATATTCTAAATCAATTCTACAAAAATCTGAATGAAAATTAATTAATTCACTATCTTTTTGTGCTCTATAAGATTTCCCAAAAGAAGATACGTAAATAGACTCAATGATGTTGGTTTTTCCTTGTGCATTATTTCCTAAAAATAAATTGATCCCATTTATTAATTCTAGCTCTTGTTCTTCATAATTTCTAAAATAATTTAATTTAAGTTTATTAACATACATTTTTTCACCTTATTGACTAAGTTAACTTATCGTGTTATACTAAACAAAAAATTTCAAGGAGGTAAAATAATTATGAGCCCGTATTTAAAAAATCCTTTTTTTAAAATCTATGTCATGCTATTTATTTTATTTTTTGGCATACCATGTGCTCTAAACATTTACTGGATTTCTCATTTAAATGTTCACACCATTTTAAAAATTTTTATGTACTTCTTCGGGGCGACTACTTTACCGCTACTTGTTTTTTACTTATCTGTTTGTACTTATCATCTCGTTTATGATCTTTATAAAAATAAAAAATTAATGCGAAAAATAAAAGAATATTATTTATAATTTAAGTTCTAAGCTATTTAAAACAAGTATGAAATGATTTATTTCATGCTTGTTTTTTTGCTTATTCTTAATCTTCTTGTCTTAATTTGATTGGTAACACAACATAAATAAATTCATTAGATACAATTGGCTTAATTAATACCGGTGAAATACTTGAATTAAGTTCGATATATATTTCTGGATCATCAATTACTTTTAATGCTTCAATTACATATCTAGGATTAAAACCAATTTCAATCTCTTTTCCTTCTACTAATGCAGTAATAACTTCTTTTGCATCTCCTGTTTCACTAACACAACTTAAAACAATACCATCAATTCCAACATTCATTTTTACAGGTGATTTTTTATCTTTTTCTTTATTTTCTTTGGCAAAAAGTGCAACTCTTTCAAAAGAATCTAATAAACTTTTTGTTTTTACTCTTACTTTTGTATCACTATGTTCTGGAATAATTGTATTATAATTTAAAAACTCTCCTTCAATAATTCGGCTAATAATAATACTGTTTCCCATTTCAAATAAAGCTTGATTTCTATTAACACCAATTTTTATTTGTTTTCCTTCTTCATCTGATAAAATTTTTAAAATCTCAGATAAAACTTTTCCTGGAATAATTGCTTTAAAATCATTAATATTTTTTTCACTTAAATTTTTTCTTAATGACAATCTAAAACCATCGATGGTTACAATTGTTAAAATGTTATTCTCTACTTTAACCAAAGCTCCATTATAAACAGGTCTATTTTCATCACTACTAACAGAAAATAGTGTTCTTTTGATCATATCCTTAAAATTTCTTTGCTCTAATTCAACAGAATTATCAATTTCAAAAACTGGTAATTTAGGATATTCACTAGGATTCATAACAGCAAGTTTAAAAATTCCATTGATAGATTTTAAAATAAATACATTATCTTCTACTGAAATTTCTACACTTTCATCTTCTATTTTTCTTACAATTTCATTTAACATTTTAATATCTACTACTGTTTTTCCTTCTTCTAAAATATTGCATTTAAATTTATGTTCTGAACCAATTTCTAAATCATTGGTAATTAACGTAATTGTATCATTATAAGCTTCTATTAAAACCCCTTCTAAAATAGGCATTGTAGTCTTTGAACTAGATGTTTTTGAAACAATATTAAGTCCGTTTATTAATTCTTTTAAATCACATTTAATATTCATTTTTATCCTCCATTTATTATTTTTTTCATTTTCATTTTTTGGTTGATTTTATTATAATAAAAATATTTTATAAAATCAAGATGATTTTTTTAATTTTTTGAAAAATATTTTTTTAATTATCCACATAATCCACAATTGATAAGTAATTAATTAAATAAAAAATTTACAAAAAATTTTTCATAATTTTTTTAGTAATTTTTTTGTTAAAAATGACATGAAAAAAAGTTATCCACAGATTTACATAAAATTGTTGATAACTTTTTCGCTTTTTTAATAGCATGTATGGTATATTATATAATATATATATATATATTTCGTCGTAGTAGTAGTAGGGGCTGTGGAAAGTGTGGAAAACTATCTGAAAGCCTTGGTATCACTACAAAGTTATCTGTGGATAACTTGTGGATAAGTTTCCACATTTATCCACAGAACATTTGTTTTTCTGTGGATAACTTTTTATCCACAAAGTTATCCACAGTTTATCCACAGGGTTATCCACAGGAAGCTGTGGATAACTTTCCACACGTAACATTTTTGTAATATTTTTGCAATATTTATGAAATAAGTACCTCTAATCCACTATTGATAAGGCTTTCTTGATATCTTCAATGAGTTCTCGAGTCATTGTATTTTTATCATATTCATCTTTAATTTTTGAATAAGCATGTAAGACAGTTGAATGATCTCTCCCTCCAAAATCTTTCCCAATAGATGGAAACGACATGTTTGCTACTTCCCTACACAAATACATAGCGATTTGCCTTGGAAATGCTACACTATTGGATCTTTTGTCACTTACAATATCAGATACTTTTATATTAAAAAATTTACATACAACTTGCATAATTAATTTACTTGTTAATACTTTTGTATTTTTTACTAGTATAGATTCAATTGTGTTTTCCACAACTGCGTCTGTTAATTCGTTATTTGTAAAAGATGTATAAGCTACTAATTTGTTAAATACACCCTCTAATTCTCTGATATTCGAAGTGACACGTGTTGCTATTTTTACTAATATGTCATCATTAATCACATATCTTTCCTTCTCTGCTTTTTTTCTTAATATTGCTAAACGTGTTTCATAATCTGGAGTTTGAATATCTACAGATAATCCCATTTCAAATCTTGTTTTTAAACGATCTTCTAATAAAGCTATTTCCTTAGGAGGTTTTTCAGATGTTAATACAATTTGTTTTCCACTTTCAAATAACGTGTTGAAAGTGTGGAAAAATTCTTCCTGACATTTCTCTTTTCCAGCAATAAACTGAATATCATCAATTAATAATAAATCAATATTTCTATATTTTTTTCTAAAAGATTCGTTCTTATCGGTCATAATAGCTGAAACTAATTCATTTGCAAATAATTCACCTGTACAATAAATAATTCTGATATTTTGATCTGCTTGATACATAGCATTTCCAATTGCTTGCATTAAGTGGGTTTTCCCTAGTCCTACTCCACCATAAATAAATAATGGATTATATTTTTTTCCTGGATTTTCTGAAACTGCTACAGAAGCTGCATGTGCAAATCTATTGTTAGAACCTACTATGAAATTTTCAAAAGTATATTTAGGATTTAATCCTTCTACTTCACCTGAATTTTCTTCTGAAGTATTTACAATAGGCGTTATCCCCTCTTTTGGCTGCTCCTTTGCTTCTATTTCTTTGATTTCATTTGGCGTTGTATCTGGTATAATTTCCTTTGCTTCAAAAACAATATTATATTTTTTATTTGTTAAGAATGTTAGTGTATTTTGAATAAGATCTAAATATCTTTTTTTACAAATATCAATATGATAATTAGATGGTGATAAAAAGCATAATGTATTTTCATCGACTAGTCTTGGTATCATAACATCAACATAAGTTTTGTATCCAACTGGGGAAATCTCTTCTTGCAGTATTTCCAAGGCTTGAGACCATATATCCATAAAATTTTCCAATGTAAAAACCACCTTTCAAAACACATGTTTTAAAAAGTTATCCACAGAGTTATCCACAGGTGTTGATAACTTTTCTATAATTATGATAAATGAATCAAATAATTTTACATAATTTCTGTGGATTATTGTGAAACATGTGAAAATTTTTTGTAAAATTTTATAACTTAAATATATCATGAAACATTGAAAATTACAATACTTTAAGCTATTTTTGTTAAGAAAAAAACTTTAACTGTTTTTTATAAAATTGAAAACTAGGATAAAAAAGTTATCCACAGGGTAAGGGTGTGGATAACTTTTAAAAATCTATTTTTATTTGCATTATGTATAGTTTGAGTAATTTAAAGCTTTTTAGAGTCTATAAAATTAATTTTCAGAAAATAATTGACAAAAGTTTTAAAATATAGTATAATAATTTCACTTTGAAAAAATAGTGTATGCTGTAAATATAAATACAAAATTTATATATTTATAAAAAATTAAATTGGTTTATAGTTAGATTTTATATATTTAGGAGGTGTCATTGTGAAAAGAACATATCAACCAAAAAAAAGACAAAGACAAAAAGTTCATGGATTTAGAAAAAGAATGCAAACTTCTTCTGGAAGAAAAGTATTAAGAAGTAGAAGAATTAAGGGAAGAAAAGTACTATGTGCTTAAATATTACTTAAAAGTGGGTATGTTTTCCATATCCACTTTTATGCGTTGTTTTGATTTATGTTGGTGAAAAAATATGAAATATACATTAAGAATAAAGAAAAATAAAATCTTTCGATATGTTTTTAAAAATGGAGAATTTTCAAAAGGTAAGTTTGTTATTATTCACATTAATAAGCGAAAACAGGAAGATGAAAATTGTAATTACTTTGCAGTTTGTGTTTCTAAAAAGAATGGAAAAAGTGTGCAAAGAAATAAGCTAAAAAGATGGGTTAGAGAAGTTTATAAACAAGAAGAGGAAAAATTAAAAAGAGGATATAATATTATTATTTCTTATAAAAAGAGCACAACTGTGGATATAACAAGTTATGAGAAAGTAAGAAATGATATTATAAAATGTTTTAAGGATTTGAGGCTATATGATTCAATTTAAAAAGTTTATGAAATTTATGGTTAGAATTCCTAGAAATATTGAAATTTTGCTTATCAAAATTTATCAAAAATGTATATCTCCTTTTTTAGGAGATCATAGATGTATTTTTTATCCTACATGCTCAGAATATACGAAACAAGCAGTTGACAAATATGGTATAATTAAAGGGAATATATTAGGTATTATAAGAATACTAAAATGTAATCCGTTTTCTCATGGAGGAGTAGATTATTTAAAATGAATGGAGGATATAGATGATAGAAGCGATTGCAAGCTTTCTTGGTATGATTATTAGACTAATATATAATCTAGTGAATCAAAATTATTTGGTCTCTATATTATTATTTACTCTTGTTACAAAATTAGTATTATTACCTTTAACTTTGGGACAGTATAAGTCTTTAAAAAGAACACAAGAGATCATGCCAAAAGATCAAAAAATAAGAGATAAGTATAAAAATGATAAAGAGAAAATGGCAGAGGAGCTTACAAAGCTATATAGTGAAAATAAAATTAATCCATTAGGTGGTTGTTTACCTTTATTAATTCAGTTTCCGATTATTATAGCAATGTTTTTTATTGTAAGACAACCTCTTACATATATTACTCAAACACCTAATGATCAAATTGTTGAATATACAAAACAATATTTAAACAAAGAAGAAGTAACAGAAGCTGAAGTGCAGGCAAGTGAGCTTGCTTTAGCACAAAAAGAGGGAATTATTGATATGCACTTAGTTAGAAATATTAATTTAAGTGATGTTCCTTCTAATGCTTTCAATAAAGATCCAGAGCAAAGAGTAAGTAAATGGACATTACTTGTACCAATTTTATCTTTTGTATTTGGAATTATTCAGTCAAAGTTACAACAAAAATCTACGCAAATGTCTGATGAGCAAAAAGAAATGCAAAAATCAATGAATATTATGATGCCACTTTTATCAGCATTCATTGCATATACATGGCCTATTACTTTAGGTATTTATTATTTGTTTAGCAATTTACTTGGTGTAATACAACAAGAGATTATTAATAGGGTATTTTTTAAGGAGAAAAAAGAAAAAGAAGTGATTTTAACTTTAGATAAGGGAGGAAAGTAAATGAAAAGAGTAACCGAGCAAATAGGAAAGACAGTAGAAGAAGCAATTAGAAAAGGGCTAGAAGAGTTAAAAGTTTCTCGAGATGATGTAAAAATAGAAGTATTAGAAGAACCATCTTCTGGTGGAGTGCTTGGAATTCTTTCTGCCAGAATGGCTAAAGTAAGACTTACTGTAGATAAGAAAATAAGTGATGAACAAGCAGAATCAACTAAGAAAAAATTAGATGAAATTTTAAAAGATATATTTAAAATTACCAAGGAAGATATTCATTACACAATAGAGAAAAAACAAAATCAAATATTACTTACACTAAATGGTGATCATATCTCACATTTAATTGGTTATAAAGGAAAAACAATTGAATCTTTTCAATCTTTGTTAAATTCAATGTTACAACGTGAAGATGAAGAGTATGCAAAAATTTTTGTTGAGATTAATGGGTATAAAAAGAAAAAAGAACAAAAATTAAGAAGGTTAGCTAATAAGATGGCAGACAATGTAATGAAATTTAGAAAACCTATCAAATTAGAACCGATGTCAGCATATGAAAGATTGATTATTCATACAGAGCTTGCCAATAGAAAAGATGTTGAAACAGAAAGTATTGGGGAAGAGCCAAGAAGAAGAGTTGTTATTAAAAAGAAATATTAAAAATAGTGAAAGTCAGCATTTAATTTTATGTGCTGACTTTTATATAGAAAAGGAGATGAATTTATGTCAACACAAACAATTGCTGCAATTGGAACTGCACTTTCTAATAGTGGTATTAGTATTATTCGTATTAGTGGAGAACAAAGTCTTCATATTATACAGAAGATCTTTGTTTCTAAAGCCAAATTAGAACCCAATAAAATTATTTATGGGAAAATTGTAGATGATGAAAAAGTTTTAGATCATGTTTTGGTATCGTATTTTAAAGCTCCACATTCTTATACAGGAGAAGATATATGCGAAATTAATTGTCATGGTGGAAATGAAATCACAAAAGAAATATTAGAGCTTGTGTTAGTATCTGGTGCTAGGCTTGCAGAAGCTGGAGAGTTTTCAAAAAGAGCTTTTTTAAATGGAAAAATGGATTTATCACAGGCAGAAGCGGTTATTCATTTAATTAATGCTAAAACAAGAACAGAGTCTAGAGTAGCTTTAAATCAATTAGAAGGCAATATTTCTAAAAAGATAAGAGAATTAAGAGAAGATCTTATTGAACTTTTAGCACATATTGAAGTAAGTGTTGATTATCCTGAATATGATTATGAGGAAGTTGAAAATTCCTATGTGATTCATTTAATTGATGAAAAGGTAAATAAAATTAATTCTATTCTTTCTACTTATGATCAAGGAAGGATTATTCAAAATGGGATTAATGTTGCAATTCTTGGAATGCCTAATGTTGGAAAATCATCTCTTTTAAATAAACTGGCTAATTATGATAAAGCAATTGTAACAGATATTCCTGGAACAACTAGAGATATTATTGAAGAACGTGTTAGTATAGGGGATGTTGTTTTAAATATTGCAGATACAGCAGGTATCCGTGATACAGAAGATGTGATTGAAAGAATTGGTGTAGAAAAAAGCTTACAAAAAATGGAAGAAGTAGATTTAATCATTTATATGATTAATGTGGAGGAAGGAATCCAAAAAGAAGATTTGGAATTGCTTTCTAAAATCAAAAATAAAGGAATAAAACTGATTGTAGTGTTAAATAAGATGGATAAAATGGAAAAATCGATTTTTTACACCATTTTGGAAGAATTAAAAGCAAATGAGTTTGAAAGTGTTATTGAAATGTCTATTCAAAATGAATTAGGAATTGAAGAGTTAAAAAATGAAATACAAAAATTGTTTTATCAGTCGGATTTTGATTATGAACATGAATTGATTATTACAAATACAAGACATAAGGATTTGTTAAAAAAAGCAATAGAATCATTAACTATTGCTAAAAATGAGTTGTTACAAGGACAACCTATTGATATTGTAGGAATTTATTTAAAAAATGCAGGAAACTTTTTAGGTGAGATTATAGGTGCAAATGTTTCACAAGATGTTATGGATAAGATATTTGAAAAGTTTTGTGTAGGAAAGTAGGTGAGAGTGTGGAATATTCTTTAGGAAATTATGATGTCATTGTAATAGGAGCTGGACATGCTGGTTGTGAAGCAGGGTTAGCTAGTGCTAGATTAGGAAAGAAAACAGCAGTTTTTGTTATTAATTTAGATACATTAGCAAATATGCCATGTAATCCAAGTATTGGTGGAACTTCTAAAGGTCATCTAGTAAGAGAAATTGATGCTTTAGGAGGTGAGATGGCTAAAGTTGCTGATAAAACTTTTTTGCAATCTAAAATGCTTAATATGTCTAAAGGTCCTGCAGTTCATTCTTTAAGGGTGCAATCAGATAGAAGAATGTATCATATTGAAATGAAAAGAACATTAGAAAATCAAGAGAATCTTGATGTTTATCAAGCAGAAATTGTGAAAATATTAGTAGAAGACGGTAAGGTAATTGGTGTTAAAACGAAAATTGGGGCAACTGTTTATGGAAAATGTATTGTTGTAGCGACAGGAACTTATTTAAAGGGAAAGATTATTATTGGGGAGGTATCTTATGAAAGTGGCCCAGATGGCGTTTTTCCAGCAAATGATTTGTCTCAAAGCTTGTTAGATATTGGAGTTGAATTGAGAAGATTTAAAACTGGGACTCCTGCAAGAATTAATGTAAATACAATGGATTTGAAAAAAATGGAAGAGCAATTTGGAGATGAGAAAATTGTACCATTTTCTTTTGAAAACGAGTTAAATGAAGAAATAAAACATAAAAAACAAATATCTTGTTATTTAACTTATACCAATCAGGAAACGCATAAGATTATTATGGATAATTTAGATAGATCACCTATTTATAGCGGTAAAATTCATGGAATAGGGCCTAGATATTGTCCTTCTATTGAGGATAAAGTAGTAAGATTTCATGATAAAGAAAGACATCAATTGTTTATTGAACCTTTGGGTGAAAAAACAAATGAGATGTACATTCAAGGTATGTCATCTTCTTTACCAGAAGAAGTACAAATAAAAATGTATCGTACGATTCCTGGTTTAGAAAATGCTAAATTGATGAGACCAGCTTATGCGATAGAGTATGATTGTATTGATTCTACAAATTTAAAACTAAGTTTAGAATATAAAGGAATAGAAGGATTATTTTTTGCTGGACAAGTCAATGGAAGTTCTGGTTATGAAGAAGCTGCTGCACAGGGAATTATGGCTGGAATCAATGCTTCTAGAAAGATCGATCATTTAGAGCCTTTTGTTCTGGATAGATCAGAAGCATATATTGGCGTTTTGATTGATGATTTAGTAACAAAAGGAACAAATGAACCATATAGAATGATGACATCTCGTTCAGAATATCGTTTGACTTTAAGACAAGATAATGCAGATATTCGTTTAACAGAAAAAGGACATGAAATAGGACTTATTTCTGAAGAAAGATATCAACGCTTTTTAGAGAAAAAGCATAGTATTGAAAAAGAAATAGAAAGATTAAGAAATACAGTTATAAAGCCTACTCAAGAAGTTAATGAAGTATTAACTAAGTTAGGAAGCTCTCCATTATCTACTGGTGTAAAACTTTCTGAGTTGTTAAAGCGTAGTGAGTTAACTTATTTGAATTTGGAAAAGATTGACAAGAAAAGAACTTCATTGCCAGATTCTGTTATAGAGGAAGCTGAAACTGAGTTAAAATATGAAGGATATATTAAATTACAATTGGAACAGATTCATGAATTTAAAAAGCTAGAGAATAGAAAACTTTCTCCTGATATAGATTTTGAACAAATTAAAGGGTTAAGTTTAGAAGCAAGACAAAAGTTAAACAAGCAAAAGCCTTTATCTGTTGGTCAAGCTTCACGTATTTCTGGCGTATCTCCTGCTGATATTTCCGTTTTATTAATTTATTTAAGTCAAAATAATATGTAAAGGGGTTTTTCATATGAAAATCGATTTAAATGGCGTTTATGGCTTTACAGAGCTATTACAAAAGGAAGCTGAAAAGCAAAATATACTGTTAGATGAAGAAATGCTAGAAAAGTTTAGAATATATAAAGATTTGTTATTAGAATGGAATCAAAAAATAAATTTAACAGCAATCGTAGATGAATATGAAATTATTATGAAGCATTTTATAGATTGTTTGGAACTTGTAAAATATATAGAACAAGGGAAAAATGTAATTGATGTAGGAACAGGTGCTGGTTTTCCTGGGATTGTATTAGCAATTTATTTTAAAGGAAAGATTGATATTACATTGATGGATTCTCTTAATAAAAGAATACTTTTTTTGATGGAAGTAAAAGAAAAATTGGGATTAGATCATGTAACAATTATTCATGGAAGAGCAGAAGAACTAGCACATAAAGCTGAGTACAGAGAAAAATATGATGTAGCAGTAGCAAGGGCAGTAGCTAATTTAAGTGTGTTGCTAGAATATGAAATAGGATATCTAAAAATAGGTGGACATTGTTTGTTTATGAAAGGAGACAATGTACAGACTGAAATAGAGAATTGCAAAAATACTTTTAAGGTGTTAAATGCTAGTTTAGAAAAATGTTATTCTTATTGTTATAAAGTAAGTGAAGAAGAATATCATAGAAATATTTTAGATATTAAAAAGAAAGATAAAACACCTAATCATTATCCTAGAAATGCAGGAAAGATAAAAAAATCCGCTTTAAATTAATGCGAAAAAAGAGAAAAAGTATAAAATTTACTTTTTACTCTTTTTTTTTATGATTAAATGTAATATAATGATAGCGAGGTGACATTATGGCAAAAGTAATATCAATAGCAAATCAAAAAGGTGGAGTTGGAAAAACAACTACAGCAGTAAATTTAAGTGCCTGTATTGCCCAAAAAGGAAAAAGAGTTTTATTAATCGATATAGATCCACAAGGAAGTGCTACAAGTGGGCTAGGTGTAGAAGCACATGAAGACACCTCTATTTATAATGTTTTAGTAGAGGACATCCCTATTCAAAATACATTACAAACGACATGTGTAAAGAAGTTAGATGTTTGCCCATCTAATATTAATCTTGCGGGTGCTGAAATTGAATTAGTTTCTATGGTTTCAAGAGAAACAAGATTAAAAAATGCCATTGAAGAAATCAAAGATGCATATGATTATATTTTAATAGATTGTCCTCCTTCGTTAGGACTAATTACTTTAAATGCATTTACCGCATCAGATAGTGTTTTGGTTCCAATTCAGTGTGAATATTATGCTTTAGAAGGATTAGGTCAATTGATTAATACAATTAAATTAGTTCAAAAACATTTAAATAAGGACTTGATAATAGAAGGGGTTGTTTTGACCATGTTTGACGCAAGGACAAACCTATCTGTACAAGTTTCAAAAGAAGTTGAAAAATATTTTGGAAATAAAGTTTTTCAAACAATTATTCCTAGAAATATAAGGCTTAGTGAGGCTCCAAGTCATGGATTACCAATTACTTTATATGATCCAGATTCAAAAGGTGCTGAAACTTATAAAAAATTAGCCAAAGAATTAATTGCTTTAAATGAGAAAGGGGAATAGTATATGCAAAAAGGTTTAGGAAGAGGATTGAATGCTTTTTTTACAGAAGATACCGTAGAAGAAATTACAACAACAAGAAAGAAAAATAAAGAATTAGATAGAGTTGTTGAAATTAATATAACGGAAATAGAGCCTATGTTAAATCAGCCAAGAAAAATTTTTGATCAAGAAAAATTGGATGAATTAACACAGTCTATTAAAGAAAATGGAGTAATACAACCAATACTAGTTGTAAAAGATGGAAGTGGTTATACCATTGTTGCAGGTGAAAGACGTTGGAGAGCTGCAAAGCAAGCTGGACTTAAGTTTATACCTGCTATTGTAAAGGATTATACAGATACAAGAAAGAAACAGGTAGCTTTAATAGAGAATATTCAAAGAGAAGATTTAAATATTGTAGAAATTGCTAGAGCTATAAAAGAGTTGATGGATATTGATGGATATTCACAAACAGAAGTAGCTAAGATAACAGGAAAGAGTTTACCTACCGTTTCTAATATTATGAGACTTTTAAAATTACCAGATAAAATATTAGATTATTTATTAAAAGGAGAAATGGTAGAAGGACAAGCAAGAGCTTTACTTGCAGTAGATGATGAAGAAAAACAATTAGAATTTGCGGAGCAAATTATTACTAAAAAATTAACTGTAAGAGAAGTAGAAAAGTTAATCTATGGTGATGAAAAATATAGAAGAAAACCTGAAAAGAAACCGCCTAAAACAATTTATTACCAAAAGTTAGAAGAAAAATTAAGAGACTATTTTGGTTATAAGGTAAAAATAGAGAGAGGAAAAAATCGTCAACAATTAATTATTGAGTATACAGATGAAGAAGATTTAGCTGGACTTCTAGATAAATTTCATATCAAAATATAGGAGAAAATATGCAAGAAAAAACGGGAAGAGCAATTATATTTACAGATCAAAATAAGTTAGTGACTATAAAAAGAACGAAATATAAAAACGGAAAAATTGTAAAGGAATACTATACTTTTCCAGGAGGACATGTAGAAGAAGGAGAAAGCTTTGAAACTGCAACTTTAAGGGAATTAGAAGAAGAGTTAGGAATTAGAGCAAAAATAGAAAAAGAATTTTGTCATCTTTTTAATGAAGAGTTACAAAGAGAAGAAGCTTTCTTTCTAGTAAAACATGTTTCTGGAGAAATAGGGAGTGGAAAAGGGCCAGAATTTGTAAATATTAATTATGAAAGATATGGTAAATATGAAATTGTGTTATTAGATATCAAAAAATTACAAAATTATACTCTTTATCCATTAGAAATTAGAGATCAATTAATTTCTTCATATGCAAAATAGAAGCTATGGTACAAATTTTAAAAAAAGTATTGACTTTTAGAAAAAAACTGTTATAATTATATTTGTACCAAGTTTGGAAGAGTGTCCGAGTGGTTTAAGGAGTCAGTCTTGAAAACTGATGATGTCGCAAGGCACCGTGGGTTCGAATCCTACCTCTTCCGCCAAGTTAAAGAGTAAGGTAAAGTGTGAATTTTATCTTACTCTTTTATATTAAAAAAATCTATTCAAAAATATTGACATATTCACACTTTATGTTATAATATAGAAGTACACTTAATAAATAGTGTTAAGGAAAAGGTAGTAAAAACATCATTGTATTTGGAGGCGTACCCAAGTGGTGAAGGGGAATGTTTGCTAAACATTTAGTGTCCGTAAGGGCAGCGGAGGTTCGAACCCTCTCGCCTCCGCCAAAAATTGTTTTTACTGTTTTTTGTTTTTTAAGCTATTCCAAAATGGTAAAATAATAGGATACAAAAAAGTAAGAGTAAAACTAAAAACTCTTACTTTTTGCTTTTTATTTTAATTTTAATAAACTAATAGCTTCTATGATGTTAACAATTTCAGATATTAGAAGCATAATTCCACAAATTGTTGTTACCGCAGCAATAGTAGCAAATGGATTAAATATAATCATGATTCCTAATATAAAGGTAAGAACTGATAAAACAAGCATTAGTAACCAATTTTTGTTATCACTTGCTTTTAAGTTAAATGAAAATTGAAAACGAAGAACACTTTGAATGATAATCCAAGCTCCTACTAAAGTAGCAAGGAATTCATTGATAAGGTTTGGTTTTGCAATTAATAGTAGCCCAATACATAAAGAAATAATACCTTCGATTAGTTCAAAACTAAAAGCTTTCATTTCTTTAGTAGAAGTAAAATAAGAAAACATGTGATAGATTCCTGTAGCAGCTAAAATAACGCCTAGACAAATCACGATGAATGTTAATGATTGAGCTGGTCTAAAAATTAAGAGCAAAGAAAAAATAATTAGTACAATCGAAATTGCAAGTGATGATTTTGCAAATTTTTTTAGTGTATCAATCATGATAACACCTCCTTTGTAAATATGTATATTATAACATATTTTATATTTAAAGAAAAGTAAATACTAAAATTTGACAGTATTATGTAAATATGATAGAATAACTCAAAACAAAATGAACTTCTAAATATTAAAAAGAAAGGATAGGGAATGAATCGTATGAAAAAGTTTATTGTCGTAAACAACACATATGAGGAAACAAAGAAAATTGTCGAGTATATTGTTTACCGGTTTGAAAAAGCTGGATTTCAAAGAGTAAAAAAAGATCCAGACTTTGTCTTAGTACTAGGAGGCGATGGGACTTTTTTAGATGCTTGTGAGAGGGTAAATTATAATTCTAAAGTACTTTTTGTAGGAATTAATTTTGGAAATCTAGGTTATTTGTTAGATGTTTCTAATACACAGATTGAGGAATTGATTCAATATTTGGCAAATTGCAAAGAAGAGGAACTAAGAGTAGATGAAATAAAGCTATTAGAAGTAAAAGTGCATTATAATGATACTTCAAGATGTTCTTACTTTTATGCAACCAACGATATCTGTTTTTATGGAAATAATTTTTCAAAAAATCTTTTTAGAATTTCAACAGATAATCGTTTCTCACAGGAAGCATTAGCTTCGGGGCTATTAATTGCCACTCCAACAGGCTCTACCGGAATGAGTAAAAGTAATTCTGCGCCTATTATATTAAGTGATGAAGCATTGTTAGTCTTAAGTTATATATTACCTATTCATAATGCTCATACTAAAGATTTTATTCCTAATCCATTAATATATCATATGTTTTCAATTGAATTGCTCAATACCTATGGAAATTTAAACATTACAATTGATGGAAAAATGCAGGAAGAATTAGCTTTAAATTCACAAAGTATTAAAAGGGTGGATGTAAAAATAGGCGACAAGAAGATACGACGGTTAAATTTTTCTTCTAAGACTTTTGGAGAAAAAATTGTGGAAAAAATGATCAGAAAATAAAAGTATAGGAAACACTTCTTAAACATAATATGGTTTAAGAGGTGTTTTTCTATGAAAAACCATTATATTGTATATATTGTTATTATTTTGCAAATGATAAGTAGTATCATTGGAGCAATGATTCCTTATCTTTTTCATTTAAGTGAAAATAGAAAAAGAGAGCTATACCAACTCATTTCTGGGCTTATGATTGGAATATCTTGTTTTGAGTTAATTCCAGAAAGTTTACAAATAGGAAATCTATTGTCAACACTATGGGGCATGATAGTAGGAATAGGAATAGTAGTATTGATTGAAGTGTTAACAAGTAAGGTGTGTTTTTTTAATTCTAAATTAAGAAATGTAATTATTATTGTTTTATCTATGGGAATTCATAATTTGGTAGAAGGACTTGCAATTGGAAGTAGTTTGGAATATTCTTTTTCTTTAGGAATTAGTATTTTAATTGTAATGTTTTTACATGATATACCGGAATGTATAGTAGTTGGGGCTTCTGAAATAGAAGGAAATTCATTAAAAAAAGCAATGATTAATGGAATGATAGTTGGTGCATTTACAGTATCTGGCATTATATTAGGAATATTTATTGGAAGCTTATCAGATTTTGCAACTTCTTTTTCTTTAGGATTAAGCGCAGGTGCTATGTTATATATGACAAGTGTGGTTTTAATTCCATTATCTTATCAAAAAAAGAAATCATTTTTTAAAAATACTAGTTATTTTTTACTAGGAGTATTTCTTTCTATTATCGCTTCCAGCCTTTAATATTCATTGACTTTAAAAATAAAATATGATAATATTATACAAGAATTGGGGAGATTTTAATATGAAGAAGATCGTGTTCGTTTGTACAGGTAATATTTGTAGAAGTGCAATGGCTCATCAATATTTACAAACAAAAGTAAAACAGTTAGGAATTGAAAATGATTTTCTAATCGATTCTTGTGGGATTTATGCTTCTACAGGTGAGCAATCTACAAGATATGCTATAGAGGTAATGAAAAATTATGATGTTAATATGTTATCTCATAGAGCCAAAAATATATATGATTTAGACTTAAAGGATTATGATATGATTCTTTGTATGACAGAAGAACATAAAAGAGTACTTGCATCTATTTTCCCTGACTTGTATACAAAAATATATACTTTAAAAGAATATAATCAGTTAAGTAGTAGTGATAAAGATATAAAAGACCCGTGGGGATATGATTTAAAAACTTATCAAGAATGTGCAAAAGAAATTGTAGATAATGTTGATCAACTACTTAATAAATTAAAGGATGTGTAAACATATGATAATTATTGGTTCAGACCATGCAGGAATTGAATTAAAGAAAAAAATTATTTCATATTTGTATAGTAAAAAAATCGATTATGCAGATGTTACTAATTTTGATTCTCAAGAAGGAGATGACTATCCAGATATTGCTGAAATTGTTTGTAAAAAAGTATTAGAAAGACAAAACAATTTTGGTATTGCTATTTGTGGAACTGGAATTGGCGTATCAATTGCTTGTAATAAGGTACGTGGCATTAGAGCAGCACTTTGTACAGATGTTTATATGGCTGAAATGGCTAGACGCCATAATAATGCAAATGTTTTATGTATAGGTGCTAGACTGAAAAATGAAGATGTTATTGAAATAGTAGAAGCTTTTTTAAATCATTTTTATGAAGGTGGAAGACATGATAGACGCTTAAAAAAAATAAGAGAGATAGAGGATTTTTATTTAGGCGGTGATAAATAATGGCAATTGTTTATTCATTAATATTTTTAACGTTCCTATGTTGTGTTGTTTTAACCCCTATTGTTATAAAGATGTGTAAGAAATACAATCTTGTAGATATACCAAAAGATAGTAGAAGAGTACATTCTAAACCAATGCCAAGATGTGGAGGGATTGCAATTGTTGTTTCTACATTATTAGGATTGTTTGTTTACTATTTGATCACATGGAAAATTCCATCTATTGCTATGGATAAAAAATTTATAGGATATGTAATTGGTGGTTTATTAATTTTCATTATGGGGCTAATTGATGACATATGGAATTTAAAGCCGAAATATAAATTCTTTTTTGAGCTTGCAGCAGCAATAACAGTTTATGTTTTTGGAATTAGAATTTCTGGAATTAAGATTCCTTTTATTCATTCAGAAGTCATTAATCTAGCAGGGTGGTTAGATTTTATTTTAACCATGGCTTGGGTAATTTCTATTACCAATGCAATGAATTTAATTGATGGATTAGATGGATTAGCAGCAGGTATTTGCTCTATTGCAGCCACAGCCTTATTAATTGTATTTATCACAACTTCAGCAAGTTTAGAAGCAATTATCATAACAGCTGCATTGGTAGGTGCAACACTTGGATTTTTACCATATAATTTTAATCCAGCCAAGACATTTATGGGAGATTGTAGTTCTAATTTTTTGGGATTTACGATGTCGGTTGTTTCTATGTTAGGGTTTGCAAAAGGATATACAATGCTTGCAATTGTAGCACCTGTATTGGTTCTTGGAGTTCCAATATTTGATACTGCTTTTGCTATGATCAGAAGAATTTTAAAAGGACAACCTCCTTTAAAACCTGATGGAGCACATATACATCATAGGTTAATTAAGCATGGTTTTTCACAAAGACAAGCAGTTTTGATATTATATACCATTACAAGTATTTTATGTATTATAGCCGTGTCTATTATTTCAGCTGATTTCTGGAAATTAATCATTTTAATTGTCATGTCAGTATGTTTTATTATTTTAGGTTTAATTAGTATGAGAAAACAAAAAGAAAACGCAACTAATGATACAACATTAAATAAAGAATTTATGAAAGAACAAGATAATAAAAAACATGTATAAAATTAAAAAAAGCATGTATAATATATTTTGAAGGGAGTTATTATGAAGGAAGAATTATTAAAAGATTTAAAAGATGCAATGAAAAATAAAGATGAAATTAAGAAAAATGCAATAACAATGTTAAGAGCAGCAATCTTGCAATATGAAAAAGATAATTTAGTAACTTTAAATGATGAAGAAATAGCAGGAATTGTTGCAAAAGAAGTGAAAAAAAGAAAAGATGCTATTGAAGAATATAAAAAAGCAGAAAGACAAGATATTATAGATGAATTAAATCAAGAAATTGAAGTTTTGTCAAAGTATTTACCAAAACAACTTACAGAAGCAGAAATTACTAGCTTGGTAGAAGAATCTATTCAAATAGTTGGTGCAACTTCACCTAGAGATATAGGAAAAGTAATGCAAGATTTAAAACCAAAAACAACAGGAAAAGCAGATGGAAAACTTGTAAGTGATATTGTGAAAGCAAAACTTAGTAATTTATAAAAAATAGCCAAGTTAACGCTTGGCTTTTCATATTTAAGGAGGAGAAAATGTTAAATATTTATAAAATCAATGATTCAAAATTTAAAAGTATATATCTATCATGTAATTTTATAATGCCAGTAAATAGAAATCAAAATTCTGAAAATGCCTTACTAGGGTCTGTATTAGGAAAAGCTTGTAAGCAGTATCCTACTCAAGCAGAAATTGAAAAATATTTATATGGATTATATGGAACGGATTTTAATGTTAACATAGAAAAATTAGGAGATTTATACAATATTGAATTTAAAGTACAATTTGTTCATAAAGATTTTTTACCAGATAAACAAGATGTATCAGACAAGGTAATTGAATTTTTGTATCAGGTTATTTATGATCCTTATCTTGTTAATGGTGTATTTGATTCTACTATTGTAGAAAGAGAAAAGAAAGTTATTCTAAATAAGATTATGGAAAGAAAAGATGATAAATTAAGATATTCTGTACAAAGAATGGAACAACTTTTATGTCCAAATGAAGCTTTTGGAATGGATTTATATGGAGAAGAAGAAATTATAAATGCTATTACTCCTGAAAGGTTATATCAAAGATATTTAGAAGTGATTCAAGGTTCTTGTGTTACGTTTCTATTATCTGGAAATTTAGAGAAATATGAAGACTTAGAAGATAAATTAAAAAAGAAGTTTGAACCTAAACTAGAAAATCATTTAAAATTAGATGAAATGATTTATGATGATGTAAAAAGAGAAATGAAAAATAAAATAGAAGAAGAAAAAGAAATACAGGATACCGTACAAAGTGTTTTATCAATAGGAGCAGTCATAGAAAATTATCAAGTGCAAGATTATTATGCTCTTAATGTTTATAATACTATCCTTGGAGGAACCCCTTCTTCCAAATTGTTCCAAAATGTAAGAGAAAAAGAATCGTTAGCCTATACTGTTAGATCAAGATATTATAGATTTAAACCAATTTTAATTATCTTTTCTGGTATTATGCAAGAAAATTATGAGAAAGCAAAAGATTTAATATTAGAGCAAATGCAAGATATGAAAAAAGGAAATATATCTCATATAGAATTTTCTTCTGCTAAAGAAAGTTTAGTGGCTGATTTATTAGAGTGGAATGATTCTAAAATAGCACTTGCTAAAATGCAACTTTCTAATGTACTTGCTTTTCAATCAGAAGAAGTTACGTTAGATCAAATGATAGAACAAATTAAAAAAGTAACATTAGAAGATGTTATTCGTGTTGCAAACAAAGTACAAGTTGAAAAGGTATTTTTATTAGGAGGTAATGAAAATGTATGATTATCAAATTCAAAAATCAGAAGAATTAGGTGAAACAACTTATATAACCACTCTTAAAAATGGCTTAACAGTATATGTTTGTAAAAAAGAAGGATATAAGAAAAAGATGGGGTTATTTGGCACCAAGTATGGTTCTATTATTAATGATTTTGTAGATATTTCTACTGGAAAAAGAATACAAGTTCCTGATGGAATTGCACATTTCTTGGAGCATAAATTATTTGAAAAAGAAGGAGAGAACGCCTTAGATATGTTTTCTAAAATGGGAGTTTCTTCTAATGCTTATACTACTTTTGATCATACAGTTTATTTTTTTGAAACCATAGAAAAATTTGAAGAATCTATTGATATGTTAGTAAAGTTAATTAAAGAACCTTATTTTACAAAAGAAAATGTAGAAAAAGAACAAGGAATCATTGGGCAGGAAATTAGCATGTATGATGATGATCCAGGGTTTGTTGTATATTTTAATGCTTTACGTGCAATGTATAAAAAACATCCTATTAGGATAGATATTGCAGGAACAATTGAAACAATTTCTCATATTGATAAAGATTTATTATATACTTGTTATCATACATTTTATAGTCCACAAAACATGTTTTTTATTGTAGTAGGAGATGTGGATGTAGATGAAACTGTAAAAAGAATAGAGCAAAATATCTGTAAATATGAGGAAAACTATGGAAAGAATGAAACTATTTCTAAGATTGAAAAATTTTTAGAAATTGAAGATCGTGAAATAGCACAAAAAGAAATCAGTAAAGCAATGGATATTTATATGCCACAGATATGCTTAGGATATAAATTAGATGTTGTCACAAAACAAGAGATTTTGAGAAGAGAAGCAATTTGTAGTATGATATCTGATATGTATTTTTCAAAGCTAACAAAATTTTATGAAGAAGAATATGAAAAAGGAATGATTACAGAGCCTGTTAGTTTTGATTATGAAGGAAGCCAATATTTTTCTCATGTCATATTAAGTTCTGTTACTAAGAAAGTAAATGAATTAAAAGATGATTTACTAAAATATATTCATAAAATAAAAAATGAACCAATCGATTCTACTTTATTTGAATTAATTAAAAAGAAAAAATTAGGTAGCATTGTGATGTCAGCTGAAAATTTAAATATAAGCTATAGGAGAATTATTGAAGCAATTTTAGAAAATGTTGATATTTATGATGACATTGCAATTTTGAAATCTATTACAGAAAAGGATATTAGAGAGTTTTTAAATTTGTTAGATGATCATTATATGGCAATTTCTATTGTTACAAACAAACAGTAATTTTTTATCAAAATGTATCGAGTTTTTGCTTTCAATGTATCATTATGAATGGGTCACATATACTACTAGAAATACCATAAAATCAAGGCTTTGTCGAAATTTGCGATCGATTTATGGCATACAAATATTGACATTGTTATACAAAAATGGTATAAATTTTCATAAGAAGGACGATGATGATATATGATATTAGATGATATAAACATTTTAAAACAAAAATTAGAAAAACAAATTGATACAAATGAACCATATGAAGAAATTTATAAAACCAGTGTAGAGATTGATAAATTGCTAGTAGAATATTATAGCAGTTTAAATGATGTTAAAAAAGATTTAAACTGCTAAAGTCAATATTTAATAGAATAAGACCTAATATAATGATTAGGATGTAATCTGTATCTGTTTGAAAAAAGAGCAGAATAATTAGTGTAATTAGAATAATATCATCAATTGCTATATTAAATCCAAAAACTCTTAGATTATTATTCTCAATTTCTACAGGTCCAAATCGAAAAGATTTCTCATGTCTAGTATCATTTGATGAATTATTAGAAGGTATAGTTTCTTCTAATAATTCATCTTTTTTTTCATTTGTATTTGTCTCTATATTTTGATTGATGGAAGGAGTAGGTCGATTTCCATTTTGATAGTTTGGATAGTAATTTTGAAAATAATTTCGTTGATAATTATAATACATATTATTTTTATACATTCCTATCACTACCTTTTTTTAGTAAATGCTTCAAATGCTCTTGCAATTGTAAGCATTGATATGTATTCATTTAATTTATTTTGTCTAGATTCACGTAGAAATGGCTTTAGTGAAAGTAATAAATTTTTTTTAGGATCTTCTTTTGAAAGTGAAGACATAATTTGTTGTGCTTTGATAAGAATAGTGGGATCTATTCCTAAAGATGAGTCATTGGATGATTCGTTTTGTGTATTAGAATTAAACATACTTAGTATAGAAGATAAATCAAAATTATTAGTGGTATTGGTAGAATCAGTATTGTTACTTTCTGTAACTGTTTTTTCTTCTTGATTAGACTCATCTGTCTGCATTTTAGCTTGAATACTTTGGATTAAATCAGATAAAGCTTTTGAGTTATCATCAGAGTTATTTTCTGTGATATGTTCATTAGATGCCATCATTATTTATTGC
This sequence comes from uncultured Clostridia bacterium, assembly GCA_944386605.1. GTDB lineage: Bacteria > Bacillota > Clostridia > TANB77 > CAG-465 > CAG-465. The sequence goes on from CALXBS010000009.1 coordinate 40,659, forward strand.
CATTTGTTTTACCAAGCATTCTTACTAAATTATTTAAGTCTTCACTTGACATGTTTTGAACCATTTTTGTTACTTGTTCAATTTTGGTTTTATCAATGGTAGAAAGAAGTTCTACTAGTTTCGAATTAAGCATATTATCCATTCCTTGGTTATTATTGTTCATAAATATCATCTCCTTTGATTCTTTATATTAAAAGTATATGCAGCTTCTTCATGAATGTGAATAAATTTACACAATGTCGAAACTTGCGATGAAAAGTTAGACAATTTCTATTGACAGAGACTAAAAAAAATGTTATATGTTTATACAAGGAAAATCATTTGATTCTTATATGCAAGTAAGGAGGAAAATGTTAAGATATAAGAATTTAAAGGAATTGTATAATATTGAAAGTATCAATAATGAGTATATATTAATGAAAAAGAACAACAAGTATTATAAAAAATATATATATGAAATAACCCCTGTTGTTATTTTAGATTTTTCCGTAGAAACACAAAATACCATTATGGCTTTATATGATGAATTTTTAAGAGAATTAGATATTTCTATACAGATTTATATGACAAATAGAAAAATGAATCTAGAAGAATATATTCATTCTTTGGAAAGTATTCATAAGGATAAGCAAGAAAAAAGATTTAAGGAATTATTAGAAGAGTATTTATCGGATTTAAAAGAAAAAATTAGAATGGAAAAGATTTACATTACAAAGTATTATATTATTGTTAGTTTAGAATTAAAAAAAGTAGATGATATCAAAATAATTGACAATATTATATATAAATTAAATAAACTAGGATGTGTTGTAAATCGTTTAAATGATAAACAACAATTGGAAAAAATCCTATATGAAAGTATCAACAAGGAAGAATTATATGGATGAGATTTTACCTAGTTATATTAAGAATGTAGATTTTAGATTTATAGAATTAGATCAAAAATATATAGCAAGTTTAATTATTTCAGGATATCCTAAAAATCTTTGCTTTTTAAATTTTTTTGAAGCTTTACCAAAAGATTTACGATATGATATTTCAATATTTATTCAAAAGAGAAACACGATGGAAGTATTAAAAGAGTTAACATATAATATTTCTTCATCTGGTGCAGAAATTAGTACAATTCATGATAATCAAATTGATATAGATTTATTAAAACGTTCAAAAGATGAAGCAAAAGAGCTTCGTAGAGAAATTCAGCTAAATAATGAAGAAGTTTTTTCAATTGCTTTTTTTATCACCTTTTATTCTAATCAAAAAGAAAGTTTAATCAAAATATTAAAAGATTTTAAAACAAAACTTTTTTCAAGACAGATTTTTTCAGTAGTTAGTAATTTTAGGCATTTAGATGTCTATCTATTAAATTTACCCATTTTTGATTTTCAAAGTTATTTAATAAAATCCAATAGTTTGTATTTAACAAGAAGTTATCTTAGTAATTTATTACCGTTCTATACTAAAAATTTATTTCAAAAAAATGGAATTATTTTAGGCTATACCAAAATAAATAATAGTATGTTTAATATAGATTTTTTTCATAAAGATTATTTCAATGCGAATATTTCTATCTTTGGAAGCAGTGGCTCTGGAAAATCCTATTTTGCAAAATTAATGATATTTAGGCAATATATGTTAGGAAGAGTACAATATATATTTGATCCTGAAGGAGAATATTTACTTTTTATACAAAGAGTAAATGGTGTATGTGTATTATTTCGATCGGATACTCCAAATTTTTTTAATATTATGCAAATTTATGAGTTTGAGATGAAAGAGTATCGTGAAAAAGTTTTTTATTTTAAAGTAGAAGAAGTGGTGGCATTCCTTTCAAAATTTTTAGATGACTATGAGGAAAATATAGAAGAAGTACTAAAATCTGCTGTTATAAAAGCGTATGTGAAAAAAGGAATTAATGAAAATTTAAGTAGTATGTATAAAATAAAAGATGAAAAGAAAATATATGTAGATAGCGTATTAAAAGAATCTTATGATTTTCCAGTACTTACAGATATATTAAGTAATATAGAAAATGTGAAATTAAGAAAGAAAATTTCAGACATTATTCAAACCCATTTATATACTTTATCAAATTATACTACTTTTGATGTAAACCATGCTTTAATTCTATTTGAAATTCCTCATTCCATAAAAAATGCAAGTGTATTTGTACAGTATTTCCTAGATAAAATTTTACTTATTTTAAAATATCAAAAAAGGCAATCTATTATTTATGTAGATGAAATGTGGCAATATATTACAACAGATCAATTTAATATTGCAAATACATTTTTTATGCTTTTTAAAACAATTCGAAAAAGAAATGCAAGTATTGTTACGATTACACAAGACATTACTGACTTTTTAACTTATCAAGATGGACTATATGGAAAAAGTCTTTTAAATAATAGTTCATTTAAATTTTTCTTTAAATTAGAATATTTAAATATATCTTTATTAGAAGAATTAGGAATACTTGGGAAAATAGAGTATAAAGATTTGTTAAGTTTAGATAAAGGTGAAACTTTTATGATGTTTAAAAAGAATTCTGTATTGCTTCATATAAAGGCAAGTAATTTTGAAAAAAAGATAATAGAAGGTGAAAATGATGAAGATATTAGTCGCATTAGATAATCAGGAAATTAAACAAAAGATTGATGAGTGTTTTAAAGAAGAGGTGTATCATATTGATTTTGAATCCATGGAAGAAGTTATAGAATTTTTAAGTACACGTTCTGAAGAATATATTTTAGTAACAAAGGATAGTTTAAAAGGAAACATTGATAAACGATTATATATTAAACAATTAAAGCTGGCAAATAAGAATGTAAAGATTATATATATTGTTCAAGAGTTAACACAAGAATATAAAGAGTTTTTGTTTGCAAATGAAGTTTTTAATATTTTTGAAGGAAAAAATATTCATATGGATCAACTATTAGAAAGTATTCAAAACCCTCAGTTTGTTATATATAAAAATAGTCAGATGGAGGAAAAAAGTAATAAAAAAATAATTGGAGTTATAGGTTTATCTGGTGTAGGAAAATCAGTGATTAGTAGTGCTTTAGCAAAAGATATGTGTGCTAAATTAAGAGGAAAGATTTTATTAGCTGATATGAGTCTTAAAACTCATTCACTAGATATTTATAATAATATTTCTACCAATTTATCATTATATGAGTATTTAAGTCAATGTGAAGAATCAAATTTTAATAAAAAAGAAATAGAAAAGTATATACTAGAAGATCAAGAAGAAAAGAAGTTAAATTATTTATTAGCAGATGATCATCTTGGGAATTTAAACGAGAAAATGTTGGACAAGCTATATCAATATATGATCGATGAATATCAACATATTGTTTTAGATTTAGATACTAATTTAAATCATTTAGTAACTAAATTTTGGTTAGAAAAAGTAACTGATGTAGTTATTGTAATGAATCCTAACTATGTGAATATTCGAAATAGTATTGCTTATTTAAGAGATTTGAAAAAGGATTCTATCAAATTATCTATGATTATTAATAAAATTCAAAGAGGGTCACTAGATTTTTCACAAATTAGATCCTTTTTTAAAGAATATTATATAACTGGTTATATGATGTATAGCAAAAATATAGAAGGATATATTAATGGAAGTATATCCAATATTGTTTTAAATTGTAACTTTGATCGTTTATATAAAAAGATTATGTTAGTGGATGAGAAAATCTCTTTAAAAGAGAGTTATTTGAAAAAATATATGCAAATTAAAAAAAGATTAGAAAATGTTTAGGAGGAATATTTATGCAAAATAGTTTATATGTAGAAAAGACAAATCAAAATATGGAGTTAGACCCAAAGGTAGATATTAGTTTAGAAAAGAATAAATCAGAGTTTACCAATATGGTAGAAAATGTGTTAGATAAGGGAGCAAATTATATTATCAAAGGAATGCCAATTAATGATCATATCAAAGATGTATTATTAGATGTAAAAGAAGCCTTTAAGACGAAGGATTTTAAAGAAATTTTAAAAACGGCGGTTGGAAGTAGTATTAGAGAAGGTTTAGAAATACTTGCATTACCAAAAGAAATATTAAATGATTTGGAAAAGTTTAAAGAAGTAGCTTTAAAAGGTGGGTTAAAAGAAGGAATTTCTGCAGGAATTGAAATTATTTCAAAGAGATTCTTAGGAAAAAATGTTTATGATGTATATATCAAAGATTTTTTTAATAAAACCAAAGAATTTATTAAAAGTAATGATTTTTTAAGTAAACTACAAACAAATGTAGATAGAAGTTTAAGTAAAATAGAAGGATATAAACAAATTTGTAAAGAATGGTATAAGGCATATGATGAATTTGATTTAGAAAAGTTAAATACCATAGCAAGTGATTTAAATAATAAAAAAAGTAAAATTCGCTTTGATTTAGAGTGTGTTAATCAAAATAACGTGATTCAAAATATGACAAAACTTATTAATAATAAAAAAGATAAGTTAACAGAGTTACAAATGCAAATTTGCAATAGTATTTGATAAAAGTATTTGATTTTGTTTTTTTCTATTGTATAATATATGATGAAAGAAAAAGGTGATAAGATGAATTTTCATGATAAAGTATATGAGCTAGTAAAAGCTTTAAAAGAAACTTATGAGTATAAAAATTATTTGACTTTGAAACAAGAATTAAAGAATAATAATCAATTGTATGAAAAATTAAAACGTTTCAAAGAGAAGCAACAAAAACATCATTTGAAATATTTAAATTCAGAAACAATAGATGAAAAAGAATTACAAGAAATGCAAGATCAATATACAGAACTTACTCAAAATGAATTGTGTAGACAACTTTTTGAAGCTGAAATGAGGATTAATGTTTTACTTGGTGATATGCAAAAAATCGTAGCTACAGGGATTAAAGAATTAAATGAGTTTTAAAGAAATATGGAAATGTATTTCTAGAAAAAGTGATTTTAAAAAGGAAATCAATGCAATTGTTAAAAAATTGCCAAGCAATGAAGAAGTAGCAAAAGAAGTATTGACTTCCTTTGAAAATCATCATACGAAAGTAAAGTTTGATGCAGATATCAAGAATAGTTATTATGTATTTTTAAATGATACAATTTATATATCAGATAATCGTAAAGATCAAAATGAATATTCAAGAATTACTCTGATAGTACATGAAGTGATTCATTCTTTACAAAATAAATTTTTGCAATGGATTAATTTTTTAGCTTCTAATATTGAAATTTTATTATTTTTAGTTTGTTGTATTTGTGCCATAATAGGAAAATCATTTCAAATATTATATTTTTCGTATATAGGAGTTTTTATTTTAACAATTTTAGCAAGAGCTATTCTAGAATTACATGCAGTTATCAAGTCTATTTTTGATACAGAAAAATATTTAACGCATAAATTAAAAAAAGAAGATTTAAAAAAGGTAATGAAAGGTGTAAAAACGAATATTATTGTATTATTGCCAGTTTTTTTAATTAGTTTATTTTTTTGGAAGTTTGTTAGGTTTGCTATTGTTTTTTATATGTATATATAGAGGAAATAGAGTATACTTTATTTTCTCTATATTTTCGTGTGAATGTTATATCCCCTTAAAACATATACATATAAAAGGTGATAGGCGTGTTAAAAAATTTATATATGAAAAGAATTTTCTTTATATTGGTCATAGTTTGTATTTCGTTAGGTGTTTATGGTATAATAGGGATGTTAGATAAAGAACAAACGATTCAAGTAAATGCTCTTCCTATGACAAATAAAACGATTATACTCGATGCACGGACATGGGCTCCCGGATGAGGGGGCAGTCGGTTTTAATGGTACAACCGAGCAAGCGATTAATCTAAGTATTGTATTAAAACTTCAAGAGCTATTAGATCAAAGTGGTGCTAAAACGATTTTAACACGAAGTGATGAAAATGGAATTTATGATTTAGATAGTGATAGCATTAAGAATAAAAAGGTAAGTGATATCAAAAATAGGGTAGAAATTGGAAATCATTCTAATGCAGATATTTTTATTTCGATTCATCTTAATAAATTTTCAGATTCAAAGTATAGAGGATGGCAGACATTTTATCAAGAAGAAAATGAGAAGAGTAAACAGTTAGCAACTCTTATTCAAGACTATATTAATCAAAATATTGATTATGATAATAATAGAAAAGTTTTACCGATTTATAATGTATATATTACAAAAAATGTAACGATTCCAACAGTAATTGTGGAATGTGGTTTTTTATCTAATCCTGAAGAAAGTGAATTGTTAAAAACAAATGAATATCAAAATAAATTGGTTTGGGGAATCTTTATTGCAATTCAACAATATTTTTACGAAGGAAGTTAAATGATGAAAGATTTTATGGAAATGGCTTACTATGAAGCTAAAAAGGCCTTTAAGAAATTAGAAGTACCAGTAGGTGCTATTATTGTAAAAGATGGAGAAATCATAGCAAAAGCGCATAATTTACGTGAGAAAAAAAATTCAGCACTAGCACATGCAGAGATACTTTGTATTGAAAAAGCGTGTAAAAAATTAAATAGCTGGAGATTAGATGGATGTGAGATGTATGTTACTTTGGAACCTTGTGCAATGTGTTCGGGTGCCATTATTCAGTCTAGAATAAAAAAAGTTTATTTTGCTGCTTTAGATCCTAAAAATGGTTGCGTTGTTTCAAAGGGAAATATACTAGATTTAAATACAACACATAAGGTAGAATATGAATATCTAGAAAATTATTCTTACTGTTCTACCATATTATCCGATTTTTTCAAAGAGTTAAGAAAGATAAAAAAATAAAGTAATGCCTAAAATATCTGAAAATAAATATTTTAGGTATTACTTGTGTCATTTAGCGTTATAATATTTTTTTATTTCATCACAAAACTCAATAATTGCATTATATTTTTCAATTGGGAGATTATTTAGAAAATCTATAATATTATTGTTGTTTTGAGATTTGATATTAAAGAAATCATTGATGTCCATTTTAAAAGCAGTACATAGTCCAAAAATAAAACTGATAGAACAAGTATATTTACAATTTTCTATTCTTGAGATGTGTTCAATAGAGACATCTAAGATTTCTGCTAGTTTTTCTTGCGTTAGTTTATTATCTTGTCTAATTTTTAAAACATTTTTGGCGATACATTCTCTAATTTCTTCTTCGTTTTTAAAATAAGATAAATAGTTCATATAAATCTATGGTCCTTTCATTATATTAATTATAGTTTGTGTATTAATCCACACAAATATACTATAATAATACATTATTTTTCTATTAAATCAAATGACTTAATATGCAATAAAATTAACCAATAAGTATAACAAATTAAGCATAAAAAAACAAGTATAAAAATTTTATATACTTGCTCGCATAAAAAATGAGAGACTGGTGCCCTACCAGTCTCCTTATAAGTATTACTTAATCTTTATATTTTCTAAAACCAATTGTCCATTTACATTTACTTGACCAATTATACAATTTTTGTAATTTCCTCCTTGCAATTGACTCATTGCATATTCTTTTGCTTGTTCTTTGTCAAGTGGTGTTTGTGTGAAAAAGTTTACTTTTCCAATAGAACCCGTATAAACTTGTTTAAACATAAAACTCCTCCTGTATTTGTATTAACGAACACTAAATGTTTTCATGTTTATCAGTATATCCATTACAAAATGTGAGTTTTTTATGAATTTACAAAATAAGGAAAAGGCATACTGCTTTGCCCATGTCTGATTAAGTAAATCTCTAAAATAAAATTCAACATATATCTAATATTGTTGTAGGTATTGGAAAGTGATGGATTTTTTCTCCGTTCATTTTCAGTCATGTTATTCCATTTTTCAGCAATTATATTTGCTTTTTCAATAAGTTCTTTTTCTTCTTTTTTCAGTTCTTCATCGCTTAAGTTTTTGTATTGATCATAGTCAATAATAAAATCTAAATCTTTAAAAAATTCAACATCTTCACGATCTTCTAATCTTACAAACTGGAACCGATTTAAAGGGCTAATAATGGTTTCAAGCCCTTTTTTATAAATGGAAGCGGGTATTAAAAGATCTGTTTCATACGACACATACATAATGTCTTGCAATTGGACATATACAACCTCTCTATTGTTTTCTGTATGAAATATTTTCATTTACAACCTCCTTAAAATAATGATTTTATGACAAAAACTACAATTGATATCATTCTAACATGAATGCTTATTTATTTCAATTAATCTTTTAACGAAAATATAAAAAGGAAAAATGACAGGTTAAAAACATAAAGAAATATTTTTGTAACAAAAAGTCATTGAGTAATGAGAAAACTTAAAACATCAAGTA
>CALXBS010000010.1 GCA_944386605.1 uncultured Clostridia bacterium
CATTCGGCTGTTAACCGAAGGGTCGTAGGTTCGAGCCCTACTTGAGGAGCCAAGTTTAACAACGAATTTTGTTGTAGAATAGTAAGAGTGATAGATAGAGTATCTTTATCTATTACTCTTATTTCTTTTATATAGCATTTAAAAAATTATTTTTTTGTCTTTTCCCGACTTTTTCCCGACTCAGTTTCTATGAATTAACAAAATTACAATTAAATCAACAGTTTTTTCTTATCTTCAGGTAAAAAATATATAATATTTTTCTATATTTTAGTAAATCTATATCTTATATAATAGTTCAAATATCTTTTGCACGACCATAAAATAAGCAAAATCAAGGCTAAATATGACCTTGATTTTTTACATAGTTTGATTTGAAAAATAGCTTTTTTTATAATATAATATCTCTAAATAGAAAGAATAATTTGTGGAAGTGATTTAACTTATGGAATTTGATATTTTATATAAGGATAGTATCAGAAAAGAAATAGAAAGCAGAAAACTAGAAAAAAATAAAAAAGATTATGAATTAGTAGACAAAATGAGAAAAGAATTATTAGATAAACTAGGCGTTGAAAGTAATTATTTATCTGATCTAGTTTATCAAAGAATTATAGATGATAGATGTATTCCTATTTTAACAAAGTATATTCCTTTGTTTGAAAATGTTGGAATAAGTTTAGGACTAATACAACAGCAATTTTATAGAAAAAATAATAAAGAATGTTCAGATTTTTTAGAAAAATGGTATCTTGATTTAAAGAAAAATAATGCTTTAACAAATGTTTTAGATAATGCTTTTGTTAAAATTGGCGATAAGAGTAAAATATCTTTTTATATAGACCTCATCAAAGAAAAAGATAAATTCTCTTTTGTAATGGTAATGCTTGCAAAGTGGAATGTAAAAGAAGCAAAACCAGTTATAATAAACAGATTAGAAAATGATAAGATAAAAACACTTTCAATAAGAGCGTTAGGGTATTATAAAGATAAAACAACAATACCACTTGTAGAAAAATATTTAGATTCAGAATATTCTGGTGTAAGAACAGAAGCCAAAAAAGTTTTAGAAAAATTAAATAATATATAATATTGTAAAGGAGATTAGATATGGGTATATTCGATAAATTAAAAAAGAAAGAAAAAGAAGAAAATACAATTTTTATAAAAAATGCTGGAGGTTGTGTTATTACAAAATCTATCTATAACGGAGAGTCAAAATTAAAATGGATTTTTAGAGAAGAATCTAAAAACGAAAATGATAACCGGTTGGAGAGCTATCGGAGATACAGATACACAAGAATACTTGAATAATCCAAATAATTCACTGATAGTAGATTTCAATACTCTTGCTAATATTGAGCCTGCTATTTTAAAGATTTATAATATGCCAGTAGGTACTGATTTAGAATTTCGTTATGATAATACAGGAAGATATTTTATTGACACAAAAACAGGTAAGAGAATTTTATAAACAATAAAAAATAGTAATTTGTAGTTCGGAGGTTTATATGAAAGATAAAAAAGTTAGAAATGGTGGAATGGGTTTTATAAGTGTATTAACTTTAATATTTATTGTATTAAAATTAACAAACAATATTAGCTGGTCTTGGATATGGGTATTATCACCAATTTGGATTTCAATAATTTTAATAGTAATAATATTTGCTATTATTTTAATTGCTGGAAGAATAAAAAAAGGAAGATGGTAATAACAAATTACAAGTTATAGATTAGTTAAAAATAACTAATCTATATTTCATTCAACTATTTAGAGAAAAACCTAAATAGTTATTGACATTAATTTATATCATAGTATAATCTATTTAGATATATATCGAAATACCATGAGTGAGGTGATTCATTTGGGAATGTCAGAAACATTAAAAGCAATTAGTGATCCTGTAAGGAGAGAAATACTAGAATTATTAAAAGATGGAAGAAAAACAGCAGGAGAAATATCAAGTAGTTTTAACTTAACAGGAGCAACAGTATCATATCATTTATCAAACTTAAAAAAAGCAAATCTAATAACTGAAACAAAACAGAAGAATTTTATATTTTATGAATTAAATAGTTCTGTATTTGAAGATGTTTTAGTATGGATTTATAAGTTGGGAGGAAATAAAGATGGAAAAGAAAAATAGAAATAAGTTGATAATAACTGTGCTTGTTTGCTTATTACCAATGATATTAGGAATAGTTTTATATAATAGGTTACCAGAACAAATGCCAATTCATTTTACAATAGGAGATACACCAGATAATTATGCGAATAAAAATTTTGCACTATTTGGAATACCTTTAATTATGGCTATTGTTCAAGCAATATGTATGTTTAGTACAACAAATAAATTAAAAAACAAGGAAAAACCTAGAATTGTAAAAATAATGGAGTGGTTTATTCCTATTGTTACAGTATTAGTATATATTATTATGGTAGAAGTTCCTTTAGGAAGTGATGTTTATGTTGGAAAAAGTATATGTTTAATATTAGGAATGCTATTTATGATAATAGGGAACTATCTTCCTAAAATGAGTTATGATACTGCTAAAGGCATGTTTCATCCAACACCTAGTAATGAAAAAACATTTAGGAAAATGAGTAAATTAATGGGAATAGGTTTTATTGGGATAGGACTATTTTTACTTATTATGATTATATTTGTATAAATAAAATATAACAAGAAATTACAATTCAGGAGTGAGCCTATAATGAATCGTGAAGAAATGAAAAAATATAAAGAGATGAAAAAATATTTAGAAAATAAAACAAAAGAAGTATATAAAACATATAACTTAAAAAAGAAAGATTATATGTTCTATTTGTCTAAAAATAATATGTTTTATTCAATAATGTTTTTAATGTCAAATAACATTATTAAAGTATCTTTCTATGCTAAGCCATTGTGGATAGATGATATTTTATGGGATATTCTTAATATGAGTGAAAATAAAAAAGCACCAATTAGTTTAAGAAGCGTAGGTGCATTTACTATAAATTCGCAAATAAAAATAAATGAATATAATGTTGAAAATGAAAAAGAAATCGATAATATTATAAATAGTTCGTTTAATGATTTATTGGAATTATCTAATATTTGTGATGAAGATTATTATTTGAAGAATTATACCAATATTAGTTATCAAAAAGAAATGATATATACTATCGTTTTAATTCATAATAAAGAATATGAGAAAGCACTTGATTTTTTGAATAATACCAAAATAAATAATTTTATATCAAATAATAAATGTTTTTCAGATTTAGCAATAGAATATATCAATAAAATACAATAACAAATTACAAGTTGTAAAATAGATTATTTGTTAAAAAGATTAATTCTACTTCTAGTTCGTGTAAAAGATATCCTTTACATTGTAAAATAGAATGTGAAAGGAGATGTATGAAATATGAATCAAGAGAAAATAGGAAAATTTATTGCAGAAAATAGGAAATTAAAAAAGATGACACAAGTGGAACTTGCTGAAAAATTAGGAGTATCAGATCGTTCTGTATCAAAATGGGAAAATGGAAGATGTATGCCAGATTTATCATTATTTGAACCGCTATGCACAGAATTAGGGATCACCATAAATGAGTTGTTAAGTGGTGAGCGATTAAAAAAAGAAGAATATCAAAAAGAATTAGAAAAAAATATTGTAAATACTATAGATTATTCCCAAAAACAAATTGAAAATCAAAAAAGAAAACTATCATATATAATAATGGTTATAGGGATATTAATTAGTGTCAGTGCATTTATAATATTTAGTCCAGAAAGTAGCTGGAGTTCAATTTATTCTATGCTAGGAATATTGATATTTATAGTTGGAGTATTTAAGAAACTAAAAACCCAAAATAAAATAAAAAAATTAGGAATTTCTGTCTTGGTAATGGTGGTTATCTTTTTCTTATTTTACATCATCGATTTTGTTAGTGTTATGTCTTTCCATCGACCTCCAATATATCGCTATATAACTGCAACAGAGTGGAAAGAATCAAAAATAATAACTTATAAAAGTTTATTTTATAATGTATATAGAATAAATGCAGATACATCAAACGAGTATTATATAGTAGATACTAAAAAAGAATATAATTCAGATACAATTCCAATTACTCCATTTAATAGAGATAAAAGTGGTATAGATAATATTATAAATTACAGGAATAAATATATCGGAAATAATAGTAATATAGGTAATTTGATTTCTAATTTACCTTTATCAGAATATGGTTATGTTTTTGAGATAGATAGTAAAAATAATGGTTTAATCATAAGTTATAATACAACAGACTGGTATTATAATGAAAATCAATATATTAATAAGGCTTTAATATATAATTCTGTATCAATTTTTATGTTAATTGATAATGTAAATTATATTACTTTTAATTTTAGTGGTGGAACTTATAAAGTTGAAAAGTCTGTAATACAAGAGAATTATCCAAACTATTTTGACATTTTATCAGATGGTAAAATAGATAAAAATAAATTTAATGAATATGTAGAAAATAAAATGAATGATAATACATTTGTAGAAAAAATATTTAGAGAATGCTTTAGTTCATAATATTAAGTTAAAATAAACTTAAACAATTAAAAGCTTTTAAAAATTTAAGAAAAAGTATTACAAAAAAATAAAATTTGTGATATAATATAAAAATCGAGTAGCGAAAGCGTAAGTCCAGAGAAAAGGGCTTACGTTATTTTTTTGCTCAAAATATAGAAGGAGTGTGTAAAATGGAAGGGACACAAAAAAATAAAATGGCAGAAATACCAATAAAAAAGTTAGTATTAAAAATGGGACTGCCAATGATTATCTCTATGGTTCTACAAGCTTTATATAATGTTGTTGATAGCGTATTTGTAGCAAATATGGGAGAAAAAGGAGCAATTGCAAATCAAGCTCTAACACTTGCTTTTCCTATTCAAATTTTAATTATTGCAATAGGCGTTGGAACTGGAATAGGATTAAATGCCCTATTATCCAAAAGTTTAGGAGAAAAAAATCAAGAAAAAGTAAATAAAGTAGCAGGAAATGGAATATTTTTAAGTATTTGTATTTTTATAGTATTCTTTTTATTTGGGGCTTTTGGTTCAGAATGTTTTATATCCTTATTTGCAGGTGGAAATTCGGAAGTCATATCTATGGGAACGATATATTTAAAAATTTGTACTTGCTTGTCATTAGGATCTATTGGATATACAGTTTATGAAAGATTTTTACAAGCAACAGGAAAAACAATGTTGTCTACTATTGCACAAATATCAGGTGCAGTTGCAAATATTGTTTTAGATTATATATTTATATTTCCGCTAGGAATGGGAGTAGCTGGTGCAGCTTGGGCAACAGTTATAGGACAATTTATTTCGTTATTTGTAGCAATGTTTTTTCACTATACTAAAAATAAAGAAATAAATGGTAATTTAAAATATATTAGACCAGAATTTAGTTTAATGAAAGCTATTTATAAAATAGGAATTTCAGCAGCAATTATGCAAGCATTACTTTCTGTTATGATGGCTGGCATGAATGCAATACTTGGATTATCAAAAGCAGATCCCACAATTCTTGTCGGCTCATTTGGAATTTATTATAAAATACAGCAAATAGCATTGTTTTCTGCTTTTGGATTATCTAATACTATCATATCTATATTATCATTTAATTATGGTATGAAAGATAAAGAAAGGATAAATGATTGTATCAAATATGGAATTATAGATACTGTAATTGTTACATTTATATTAACAATTATATTTGAAATCTTTGCAAAACCATTATCAAGTCTGTTTGCTTTAGCTGGAGGTACAAGTAAAGAAATCATTGAAGTTTGTACTATTTCATTAAGAATAGCAAGTATTGGATATATTTTTATGGGATTTTCTGTTGCAGTACAAGGAGTATTACAATCACTTGGATATGCATTAAGACCTTTAATAATATCTTTATTAAGATTAGTTGTATTTGTATTTCCAATTGCTTTTTTCTTTACAATGTCCGACAATGTAACCAATATAGTTTGGTGGACTTTCCCAATAGCTGAATTTTTAACTTGTATCATATCAATATTTATATTAAAAAAGACATATAAAGAAAAAGTAGCAATACTAGAAGAAACTGATAAAAAAGCAGTTATGAATAAAAAGCTAATCATATCTATTTCAAGACAACATGGAACAGGTGGAAAAGAAATAGCTAGAAAAGTAGCAGAAAAATTAGGACTAAAATTTTATGATAAAGAAGAAATCAAGAAGTTTGCAATTAAAAACTCTTTGATTGAAGATACTTGTAGCGATGATGATTTATACAAATTCTATTTGTCATTAGATGCTGAAAAAGATTCTATTATAAAACAAGCTGAAACAATAAGAATGATTGCTTCACAAGAAGATTGTGTGATTGTGGGAAGATGTGCAGATTATATCCTAAAAGATAATCCAAATTTAATCAAAATATTTTTATATGCACCAATGAAATATAGAATTGAAAAAGTAAAAGAGATGTATAAAGATACTTATAATGAAGCCAAAAAGCATATAAATCAATCTGATAAATCAAGAGCCTCTTATTATGAAATAATTGCAAATAAAAAGTGGGGAGATAAAGAAAATTATGATATATGTCTTGATTGTTCTATTGGAAATGATAAAATTGTAAATATTATTTGTGAGTATGTAAAAGAAATGAATAAGAAAAATTAATATGAATAGTTGTAATTTAAGATAAAAATTTAAATTACAACTATTTATTATTTATCCCTTTAGTTTGTAAAAATAACCGTTATATTGTATAATAGTTTCAATAAATAGTGTATGATTAGGAGGAGTATGAAAAATAAATATATAAAATATTTAACTTATATAGTGATTCCAATTATTTCAGTATGTATGTGTAGAATATTAAAATTAGCACAAGGAGAAAAAAATGAAGAAATTATATTTGGTATCATGCTTGGTATATTTTTAGATATGGTATTCTATATAATTGATAAGTTAAAACGTAAAAATTAAAATTTGTGATATATAGTAATTTGTAAGGGAGGAAAAATGTGGAATTACAGATAAAGGCTTTAAGAAAAAAAGATTTTCATAAAGTAATTCAATATGCTATTAAAGGTATGCATTTTAATATGTATTTAGATAATAAATTAACATTAAATTTATATGGTAGATATTTCTGGTATTTAGAGTTAACCAATGCTACCCAGATTATTTCAGCATATATGGAGGATGAACTAGCTGGAGTATTAATTGCTGATATGAAAGAGGAAGAAAAAGTCTATAAATCGTTTTGGAAAAGGTTATATATTAAAGCGTTTGATTGGATTCAAAATACTCTTTTTAAAGAAAGTGTGGGAATATATGACAAAACCAATAAGGAAATGTTAAATAAATATAAAAGTAAAAATACTCCAGATGGTGAAATAAGATTTTTGGCAGCCAATCCAGATATGAAAGTAAAAGGAGTAGGAACATTATTATTACATGAACTTGAAAAACGAGAAAAGGGAAAAGAAATATACTTGTTTACAGATGATAAGTGTACGTATCAATTTTATGAACATAGAGGTTTTGAAAGAGTAGGAGAAAAAGATATTGAAATGGATATGAATAAAAAGAAGATTCCCTTAAAATGTTTATTATATAGAAAAAAGATAAATTAGTGGAATAAAATAGTAAGTATAGATATAAGAGATAAAATCACTATAAGAACGGCTAATACTATGAGAAAAGTATTAGAAATATGTAAGAATCAATAAAGAATATGAACAGAATAAGAATTTAATGATTTGTAAGGGAGTTAAGGATATGGATATTTCATTATTTTACCAAGAAAAAGGAAAAGGAATACCATTTATTTTTTTGCATGGTAATGGAGGAGATAGTAATTATTTTAAAAAACAAATAGATTATTTTTCAAATAATTATCGTGTGATTGCCATTGACACAAGAGGACATGGTAAAACAGAAAGGGGAACAAGACCTTTTACAATAGAACAATTTGCAGATGATTTAAATGAGTTTCTGAATGAGCGAAAAATAGAAAAAGCCATTATTTTAGGTTTTTCAGATGGAGCTAACATAGCAATGAAATTTGTGATGAAATATCCAAACAAGGTAAGTGCATTGATATTAAATGGTGGAAATTTAGATACTAAAGGAATTAAAAAAAGAATACAAATTCCTATTGATATAGGTTATAGTATTACAAAGATGTTTATAAAGAAATCAGAAGTTGCAAGGCGTAATATGGAATTATTAAACTTAATGGTAAATGAGCCAAATATAAATATAGAGAATTTGCATAAAATCAAAGTTCCTACACTTGTGATTGCTGGAACGCATGATATGATAAAAGAAAGTCATACAAAAAAGATAGCAGAAAATATAAGTGGTTCAAAATTATCTATTATTAAAGGGAATCATTTTATAGCAATTAAAGAAGCGGAAAAATTTAATAATGAGATAGTGAAATTTTTAGAAACAAATAAAGAAAAGATATAATGTAAAAAAGTCTTGAAAACTAAAAATCAAGACTTTTTCCTTTATACTCTAAATTTAAAATTTCCACCATTTCTTCCGGACTTTCTTTACATCCATTATATAGCCATTTTTTGATAATTGCAATAATACCAGCTGTAAAAAATTCTATATGATAATCTATATTTTTAGTAGTCCCTAAGACTTTTATCGTTTCTTCATATTCTATATGTATATAATAATAATAAGAAAAATCAAAGTTAAGTTTGAATAAAGTTTTATAAAAGATCTGATTATTTTTAATATCTGTAAACATTGGTAAATAGTTGTAAGAATGTTTTTTTAAAACCTTTTCTTCTTGATATAGTTCTAAAAAATCATGGAACATTTTTTCTTTTACTTTATCAGCTAAATCATAAATATCTAAATAATTAGCATAAAAGGTTGAACGATTAATTTCTGCTAATTTACAAATATCAGAAACTGAAATTTCATTAATTTCGTATTTTTGTATAAGTTTAATAAATACTTTTTCTATTTTATCTTGTGATAATTTTCTTTTTTTATTATTTCGAGTATTCATCATTTCCCTCCATTATTCCAACAAAAGTATATAAATTGATGATTGTTTTTTCCATTATAACCAATTATACTATAAATAGATAAAAACGACAAGTGTTGTGTAAAGAAAGGAAGTTATTTTATGGCAAAATCAAAATTAGTAAAGGTAAACGAAAAAGTTGGGGAGAAAGTAGTTGATACCTATAAAAAGGTAGAAAATTCAGTAGTTGGTACTTATCATAAAATTGAGGATAAATTTGTAGATAAGTATTTAACAAAAGATGGAGAAACAGTTGAAGATGCTAAAAAAAGACTAAAAGAAGAAGAAAAACAAAGCCAAGAAGAAAATAAATAAAGAAAGGAAAGCAACTTATGAAAAAAGAAACATTATTAGAAATTATATTAGGAACCATTGGAGGTTTAATTTTTGCAATAGGAATGTGTATGTGTCTCATTCCAGAATGGGATATGTTGACATCAGGTGTTGTAGTTGCTATAATAGGATTTATAGTATTACTTTGTATTATTCCTGTGTATAGAAGTAATCATCCGAAGAAACAACATGAACCTATTAATTGGGGAATTGTTGCAACTTGGCTTGTTGGAATAATAGGTGCTTTAGTGATGGGATTTGGTATGAGTAAAGTATTAGTAGAGAACGCTGGTAAAACAGATATGTTAATTGGTATTATAACAGGAATTGTTGGATTGATAATATGTGTATTAAATTATCCTATTTATTCTTATATAAAAGAAAATAAATAGTCAGATGGAGGTAATTATGAAAGAAAAATTATATAAAATATTTCATCCTAAAAATTTTATATTAGTCATAGGTTTTCTTTTCATACTATTATCTCTTTTATATTTGATATATTTTGACGCATTTAATACGTCTATTTCTTATATTTTATATATTTTGATGTCATATTTTTTTGTACTATTATGCATTAAAATATATGATGTTTTAAAAATAAATATAAACAAATTGATAGATCATAATAAATATTTAAAAAAATATAAAGAGGATCATAAATTAAAATACAGAATATCTTTATTTTCCTCGTTGATTCTAAATATAATTTATGTAATATTTAAATTAGTATCAGGCATATTTTATCAATCATTATGGTTTATAGCATTTGCTATATATTATATGATATTAGTCATTTTAAGAGTAAATATTGCTGAATATGAAATCAAGAAGAAATCATCGTTAGCAGAAGAATATAAAAAATATAGGAATACAGGTATTATTTTGCTATTTATGAATGTTTTTCTTATGATAGTCATACTAGTTATTGTAAATCAGCATATTGTTATATCATATAATTTAATCATTGCTATAGCGGTTGCTTGTTATACTTTTTATTTATTAATTTTTAATATTGTTAACTTGATTAAATATAGAAAATATAAAAGTCCCTTAATGTCATCCTCTAAAATAATAAATTTTATAACTAGTTTAATATCAATGTTGTCACTGGAGGTCATTATGCTTTCGACTTTTGGAGCAGATCAAGTACAGTTTAATGAGATTATGATTATGATAACAGGTGGGGGAATTAGTATAATGATTATTGTGATATCTTTGTATATGATTATAAGGTCTACTGAGTGGATTCATAACTCAAAAGAATAAACTAAACTTGTAGAAATAACAAAACATTGTATTTTCAAGGATTTTATGATATAAATATATCATAAAATTGATGTTAAAGTAAATAACGACTGTTCTTTTATAAAAAAATGGAGAGGTGGAAATGGAATGGAAAAAATAGGTAACATGGAAGAAAGGTTAAGACGGACTTTAGAAAACGTAAGTGAGGTTTGTATTATTGGTCACGATAATATAGACGTAGATTCTATCTTATCAGGGATATTACTTTCAAAGCTACTAAAATTCTTAAACATAAATGCGAAGTTTATGATATTAGAACCTATTCAAAAGAATGATACATATGATATCGTTCATCATTTAACAGATATTAATTTGGATGAATATGTAGAAGAAAACGAAGATGAATTAAGAACACTTTTTTTAGTGGATCATTATGAAACAAACCATAAAGGAAATGTAATTGGATGTATAGATCATCATCCAACTAAAAAAGAAAATTCATATGTGTTTTCATATGTAAGAAATTGTACTGCAACTTCCTATTTGATTTATGAATTAATGAAACTGTCAAATTATCCTTTAACTACCGAAGAAGCAAAGCTGATTGTTCTTTCAATGATGGTTGATACAGTAGCTTTTAGAAGTAGTAAAGCAATACCAGAGGAAGTAAAAGTTGCTAAATCTCTTGCACATGAATTTTCTCTTGATTATTCTTTATTAGAAAGTGAAAGTCTTTGCTTAACACCTATTGAGAAAATGAGTATGGATGAAATTACATCTAATGGAGAAAAGAAATACAATTATAATGGCCACAAAGTAAGATCAGCTTACTTGCAACTTGATGGTATGCCAGAGGAAAGCATATTAAATAAGTGGCTAGATTATATAAAAAATAAAATGGCTCATGATACATTTAAGGCAGAACAAATGGTATTTATTATTTTTGATGTAAAATCAAATGTGACTTATGAATATCAAATAACCTTAAATAGCACAAAAGTGATTGTCCATAATGGAATAATATCTAGAGGGAAAGATATCATGCCACAAATTGAGAAAAAATATGATTAAGCAAAAAAGTGCTGTAATAGATGATTAAAATTATTGCAGCATTTTTTTATTGTTGACACTTTTTGTATAAAAATATATAATATTTAGGATTTGGAGGGAATTTATGAGATATGTGATATTAATGAATCAAAAGTTAAATGAAGATGATTTATGCGCAAGTTTTGCTTATGCAGAATTAATTGCTAGACTTGACTTTTCTGTTGCTGTTTATGCATCTAAAAAGAATGCTCAAAATTTGCGAAAAAGAGTACAGGAATTTATGCTAAATGTAGAGATTATAGAAGAAATAACAGATAGTGATAATATTATTTTGATAGATAGTCATGCTATTCAAAATATGGAAATTAATAAGAAATTAGTTACAGAAATAATTGTACATCAATTAATAAAACAAGAGGAGTATGAAAATGCAAACATTACTTTTGTGAAAGATAGATTATATTTAACTGAAATCCTAAATCGTTATTTGCTTTATCAAGCTAGTTTATCTCAAGAGTTAATTAGTTATATTAGAAATAGAATAATTAGTGGTTGTCTTTTCGTAAGTGAAATAGATAGAAAAATATTAAAAGAATTTAATATACTAGACTAAAACTGGCATAAATTGACATAAAAATAAAATGATGGTATAATAATAATAGAGTATTTTGTATGCTCAAAAAATAATTTTTTAAAGGAGGCTTTTTATGAACACAAGAGCAAAAGCAAAAGGACGGACAACAACTGAAAAGGCAGAGAATGGTTTCTTAAAGAACCTTTTTAAGGCCAACGAAGCAGAAGATGAAGAGATCACACCGTCTCCCAAAAAGGAGAAAGCACCAGCAAAAGAGGCGTCCCCTAGAAAGGTGAACGGTTATGCGTTCTATTTGAGCTCTGGCAGTAAGAGGATCTTCATTGATGAGGATTATCTTGAAGAGCTGTTGGAACTCTTTCCGGACGAGATCTATATGCAGCATGCCAAGAGCGAAGCTGTTCGCGTCAAGGCAGTCGGCAATGGAGAGATCCTTACCTTGTCAGGAAACTACATTTTGGGCAAGAAGAGTCCAGAATACTTTGAGTTTTTGCAGGAAGAGGTGCCACTGGATCTCTCAGTGACAACTTTCCTGACGGAAGCTTATGCGGTTGATCTGACGAAGATGGAAAGAAAAGATTTTGCCAGCCGTGAGTTGATCCGGATGGTAAAAAGTGAGCCGGGTAGACTTTCTATTGTTGGAAAGGAATTTCTGGCAGAGAAGGATGAGCCTGATGTGGTCATCGGGAACGTAACTAGCGCAAGCTTGTACGGTGAGGATTTCATCATCTTGAAAACCATCTCAGGGCTGGAATACGCCCTATTAGTATCGTAGCTCTTATAGTGGGGAAGCAGACGTTGCTTCCCCACTATTTTCTTGCTAAAAAAAGAAATTTTCGATATAATAAAAGTGGTGATGATATGAAAATAAATTATTCTGATGAAAAATTAATGAAAGAAAAACCATCCATTTTTTTAGCTGGACCTATTCCACGTGATCAGGTAACTAAAAATTGGAAAGAAGAAGCTCTTGAAATATTAAATCAATTACAATTTTCTGGTATAGTATATATTCCAGAGAAAAAAACAAAAGTAGTAATGGAAGGAAATAAGGATGAAATGAATTGGGAAAAAGAAGCAATGGAAAATGCAGACATTCTTGTATTTTGGATCCCAAGAAGTTTCCCTGATATGTTAGGACTAACAACTAATATTGAATTTGGAATATGGTTAAAATCTGGAAAAATCATTTATGGTAGACCAGATGATTCATTTAGAAATGAATATTTAGATGTAATATTTGAAGAAGAATATCATGAGAAACCATATCATAGTTTAGAAGAGTTATTAAAAGAAACAGTTAGAAGATTAACAAAAGGAAAATAATATCTATATAATATTATAGGTGATATTTTATGGATATAATTATAAATGTTGTTATCTATGTTATTGCAATCATAGGTATTATATTTACATACATTTCTTTAAACGATAACGAAGATATCGAGTATTTTAGAGTAGTAGAACATGAAGACGGAATTAGAAAAGTTGAAATTGAGATTCGTTTTGCAAATTATGATGAAGAAGAAAAGCAAGATATATTAAAACAAATCAAAAATGGAAATTTTGATAATTTAAATGAAGTAGTAGATAAGATTATGGTAAAAGATATTTAGGGTTTGACAATCATCTAAATATTCAGTAAAATACTAGATGAGGTGATTTTTTTGTACGCATTTTTTAAAGGAAAAATAGAGGAAAAATACAAGGATAGAATTGTAATAGAAGTAAATCAAATAGGCTATGAAATTTATATGCCTGAGAATGAAATAGAAAATATTCATGAAAAAGAGGAAGTAAAAATATATACCTATTTTCAAGTTAGAGAAGACGATATGCGTCTTTTTGGCTTTTTATCAAAAGAAACACTTAATTTTTTCAAGAAATTAATTAGTGTTAGTGGTGTAGGACCAAAAGTAGCATTAGGGATTGTTTCAAATATTACAGCAAGTGATATTTGTGTTGCAATTGCAACAGAGAATGTTCAAGCTTTAAAGTCTGTACCAGGAATTGGACCTAAAATGGCTCAAAAAATTATTTTTGAATTAAAAGATAAAATATTAAAAGAGGAATTTGAGGGTATAAAAGAAAAGAATGTAGAAAAAAATATAAATGTAAAAGAAGCGATTACAGCATTACAAGTATTAGGTTATTCAGAAAAACAAGTAAAAGAAGTACTTTCTAGATTGGATGTAGATACAGATAGTGTTGAAAACATTATTAGGAAAGTATTAAAAGAAATACAAAACCTGTAGACAAAAATTTTGTTTTATGTTATTATGTAAGTGGAAAAATGTAAATTTTTGATATATGAAAGGAAAAAACAGATGATAGAATTTATAAATGTTGTGAAAAAATATAATCATGATGTTGTAGCTTTAGATAATATCAATTTGAAAATGGAAAAAGGGGAATTTGCCTTTTTAGTTGGTCCTTCTGGATCAGGAAAATCTACTTTTTTAAAACTAATGATTCGAGAAGAAGAGGCAACTTCTGGAAAAATTTTAATAGATGGAAAGGATATTGGTAAATTAAAATTAAAAGAGATTCCATATTTAAGAAGAAAAATTGGATTTGTGTTCCAAGATTTTAGGTTACTATATGATAGAACTGTTGCTGAAAATATTGAATTTGCTTTAAGAATTATTGAGGCTTCTGAAAGAGAAATACGCTCACAGATCAAAAATGTTTTGGAAATGGTTGGATTAACAGGAAAAGAACGTTATTATCCAAATCAATTATCTGGAGGAGAGCAACAAAGAGTAGCTTTAGCCAGAGCTTTATCAACCAAACCACCTATTATTATTGCAGATGAACCAACAGGAAATTTAGATCCTGCTACCGCAAATGATATTTTTAAATCTTTACTTGATATTAATTCAAGAGGAACAACGATTTTGATTGTAACACATGCAAAAGATATTGTTAATAATTTGAATAAAAGAGTTATCGCCCTTGATCATGGGAAAATTGTAAAAGATGAAGAAAGAGGGGGGTACTAAAAATGACGACAAGAACATATTTAATTAAAGAAGGATATGAGAATTTAAAAAAGCATGGTGGAAAGACAATTTCTACTATATTAATTATTTGTGCTACTATGTTGGTATTGGGAATTTTTATTATTCTTTTTCAAAATGTAAATAAAAATGTTGAAACAGTAAGATTAGAACAAGGTTTACAAGCTTTAATTTCTGATAATGCAACTGTAGAGGAAAAAATTTATATGCAAGATCAGATCAAAAATATTGAGCATGTAAAAGATATCGAATATCTTGATAAAGAAGCAGCTTATGAGGATGCTAAAGAACTATTTAAAGACCAGGAATATTTTTTAGAGGGACTTGAAAATGTACAAATTTTTCCAGAATCTTTTGTGATTACCTTTGATGATATTGAATATGCAGAACAAGTAAAAGCAGAAGTAGAAAAAATAGATGGTATTTATAAAGTAAAATATGATGAAAGTACAATCCAGGCGGTTATTACCATTTCTAATATTGCAAATGTTTTCTTACTTGGAGTAGGATTTGTATTATTAGTTGTTAGTATTTTTATTATTTCTAATACAATTAAATTAGCAGTATATTCTAATAAAAGAGAAATCTTTATTATGAGGTATATTGGAGCTACCAATAAATTTATAAAAAGACCTTTTATTGTAGAAGGTACAATTATGGGATTACTTTCTGCTGTTATTTCATTTATTATTATTTCACTTGCTTATGTTGTATTATATGCAAGATTACCACATGTTGGTTCAACATTAGGAGTTTTTGGGTTTGTTCCTTATTCTACCTTGTGGTATCAAGTATTGATTGCATATTTAGCATTAGGATTATTTATCGGATTATTTGGTAGTGCTATTTCTATCAAGAGATATCTAAAAGTGTAGGAGGCAAATATGGTATATCAGAAAATTTCTTTAAAATATAAAACAAAAATCATAGCTATGTCATTGGTTCTAATTATATTTTTAGGAAGTTTTTGTAACCTATCTATGGCCGATAATATTTCAACATATGAGAAAGAATTAGAAAAAGTAAAGCAAGAACAAAAAGAAAATTCAATTAAGTTAACTGGAATTGAGAAAGAACTAGCGTTATATGCTTATGAAATTGCCGATTATGATAGTCAAATGCTAGATTATAGTAAGGAAATTGCTAAGGTACAAGAAGATATCGATGAAACAGATGAAAAATTAAAAGAATTAGAAGAAACTTTAGCAAATTCTGATCAAGAATATAGTATTTTACAAGATTCTTATGCAAAAAGATTACGAACTTTATATGAAAATGGAATCCCAAGTATTTTTGATATTTATTTAAAATCTAGTACTTTAACTGAATTTTTTTTAAAAATGGAAATTTATACAACAGTATTAGAATATGATAAAAATAATATAGGAAGATTTAAGAATAAAAAAGAATATGTAGATTATGTAAAAGAAGATATAGAATTTCAAAAATTACAATTAGAGAATTTGAAGGCTGAAAAAGAAGAAGCTTTTCAAGTTTTAGAAGGAATTCGAGAATCTAAAAACGAGCGATTAACAGAATTACAAACAACACAACAAGAACTAGTTGCAAATTCAGATCTATTAACACAAAAGAAAAAGGAAGCAATTCAACAAATAGATGATGAAGTTGCACGTGTCATTAAAGAGGCACAAAATGATATTTTAAATGGAACTTCTACGACATTTACAGGTGGTGATTTTGTATGGCCAGTAAGTGGATATACAACAATTACAACTAGATTTGGAGAAATATATAATTTAGTTGACCCAGCTGGTAGTGCACATACAGGTGCCGACATCTCTGGTTCTAATATAATGGGAACTCCTATTCGTGCAATAGAAGCTGGAAAAGTAACAACTGCAAAATATAGCAATTATGGTTATGGGAATTATGTGATTATTAACCATGGACAAAATACAACTGATAATAATAATTATATATCTTTGTATGGACATTGTAGCTCTTTAAATGTAGAGCAAGGAGATATGGTAGAAAAAGGAGATATTATTGGTTATGTTGGATCTACAGGAAACTCTACAGGACCACACTTACATTTAGAAATAAGAATTAATGGAGTACTTACAGATCCATTAGAACAATATCCAGCAATACAATTTTATTTTCCATATTTATAAACAAAAGAAAGAGGTGATATAGATTGAAAAATAAACAAGGGATTTTTTCTAAAATAGTTGTATTCTCAACTGTTGCAGCTTTAAGTTTTCATAACTTAGTTTATGCGGATTCTCTTTCAGATGCAAGAGAAGAATTAAATAATATTAAAGAAGAAATTAGTGCAAATGAAGAGCAGATTAAATCTGTAGAAGATGAAGTTGCAGTACAAATGGCAGAAATAGATGTTTTAAATGATAATATTGCTACTTATACCTCTAATTTAGAGGAATTGCAAGATAAAATTAATACAATTAATGAAGAAATTGATACCTTAGAAAACAATTTACAAAATTCAGCTCAATTATATAATAGTGCTGAAGATACATATACGACTAGATTAAGGGCTATATATGAAAATGGAATGCCTAGCATGCTTACTATTTTAATCAATTCAGAAGGAATCAGTGATTTCTTTTCAAAACTTAGCGTATATACAAGTATCGTAGAATATGATCAAACTTTAGTAACCAATATGAAGAATCAAAAAGAATATGTAGATGGTATAAAAAAAGATATTAGTGACCAAAAATTGCAATTAGAGCAATTAGAATATGATGTTCAAAAATCTACAACAGAATTAGAAAATTCAAAAGCTGCTAAAGAGGCGAAAGTAAGTGAGTTAAGTGTTTCTAAGACAAAATTATTAGCTGCTAGTAAATTGTTATTAGAGCAACAAGAAGCTGCAGAAGTAAAATTACAAGAAGAATTAAATAAATATTATAGCTCTGGAGATAATTATGGTGGGACATTTAGTGGAATATTCCAATGGCCAACTCCAGGCAATACAAATATTACAGCAAATTTTGGTTGGTATAGTCCAGGTGGATATCCTTCATGGCATACTGGAACCGATATAGGAGTAAAAATTGGAACGCCGGTCTTAGCTGCAGAAGATGGAAAAGTTATTTCTGCGACTGTTGTTACTTCTGATCCAAACGGACCATATTATAATGGGGTAAAAGATCATAGATTGGTAGCTGCAAATGGATATGGTTATGGTAATAATGTATTATTAGATCATGGACAAGGCTCTAATGGAATTAAATATTCTACAAGATATGCTCATTTATCTGTTGTAACAGTTTCGCCAGGTCAAATTGTAACAAAAGGACAAGTTATAGGTTATAGTGGAAATACAGGAAATTCTTATGGTGCACATTTACATTTTGAAATAAGAGAAAATGGAAGTTGTGTAAATCCAATGGGATATTTCTATTAAAAATATGATTATGTTAAATAAATGTGAAATTTATGCAAAAATAATATACTTTCTAAAAAAACTATTGACTTATTTTAAAATTTATAGCATAATAAAATTATAAATAACGTAGGGGGTAGTATATGAGTGCAGCAATTATAGACAAATTTAAAGGAATCATGGGATTTGGCGCTGATGATAGTGAAGATTATGAAGACAACGAAGGCTATGATAATGAAGATACAGCTGAATATGAAGAAGAAGAGGGATACAACACAGCACCAACAAGAACAAGAAGAGCTTCTTATAAAGAAAATGAAGAAAGCTATTCTGGTAGATCTACACCAACAAGAGTAATTCCAATGAATAATTCTATGGCTTCATCAAGAATGGTTATTACACAACCAACTTGTTATGATGATGTTCAAGAAGTTGGAGATTACTTAAAAGCAAAAAAATCCGTGATTATTAATTTGGAAAATGTTGGAAAAGATGATGCAAGAAGAATTTTAGATTTTTTAAGTGGTGCAACTTTTATGATAGAAGGAACTATTCAGAAAGTTTCAAACTTAATCTATTTAATGGCACCTAGAACGGTTGAAATTCAAAATGATTTAGAAAGAAGCCAGTATAAACAACAAAAGCAATCTTTTTCTTGGCTAAAATAGAAAGTTATGCAGGCCTTTAGGTCTGCTTTTATTTTAAGAAAAGGGGGAAGAAAAATGTTAACACCAGTGGATATTGATAATAAAGTCTTCAAAAAAGCAAAATTTGGTCGGGTATGACATAAAAGATGTTGAAAATTTTTTGCTGATCGTTATGGGAGATTATGAAAAATTATACAAAGAAAATGCAGAATTAAGGGATAAAGTAAATGCAATGCAAGAATCTGTATCTTATTATAAATCTCTTGAAGAAGGAATTAAACAAACTGTTGAAAATGCGCAAGCAAATGCAGATGATATTAAAGAAAGTGCAAAACGTGATGCAGAATCTATAAAAAAAGAAGCTGAGGTAGATGCTAGAAGAAAATTAGAAGATTTGCAAAAACAGATTATTAGAGCAGAAGCAGATTTAGAAGATAAGAAAAAACAAATGCAAATTTATAAGATTCGTGTTACATCTATGTTAGAAGCACAACTTAAAATTTTAAATGATGATAAAGATATGTAGGACAAGCATAAAGGAGGTTTTTAAATGAATTGTGATAATTCGTTTTAAATCTTCTTATTTTTTTAAATTGACATAAATTTGTTGAAAGTACATGGAAAATATGTTACAATATAAGCTGAATTTTTAGAATAGGAGAAAGTTATGTTTGATAAATTAGAAGAAATTGAAAAAAGATATCATGAATTAACAGAAAAAATCGCTGATCCAGATGTTATATCAAATCAAGATGTATGGAAAGAATATATGAAAGAGCAATCTGATTTAAAAGAAATTGTAGATGCATATTTATCTTATAAAAGTGTAAAACAAAATATGTTAGAAGCAGAAGAATTATTATATGATCCAGAGATGAAAGAATTTGCCTCAGAAGAATATTACAATGCTAAAAATACATTAGAAGAAATGGAAAACAATTTAAAGATTTTATTACTTCCAAAAGATGTAAATGATGATGCAAATGTAATTATTGAAATCCGTGCTGGTGCTGGTGGAGAAGAGGCAGCTTTGTTTGCCTATAATTTATATAGAATGTATACTATGTATGCAGAAACAAGAAGATGGACTGTAGAAGTGATAGATATTAATGAAACTGGGATAGGTGGAATAAAAGAAGTATCATTTATGATAAAAGGAAAAGGTGCTTATAGTCGTTTAAAATTTGAAAGTGGTGTTCATAGGGTACAACGTGTTCCTGAAACAGAAGCAAGTGGAAGAATTCATACTTCTACTGCAACCGTTGCAGTACTTCCAGAAGTAAAAGATGTAGAAGTAGAAATTAATCAAGACGATTTAAGGATTGATACTTATAGAGCAAGTGGTGCTGGTGGTCAGCATGTTAATAAAACTTCTTCAGCAATTAGAATTACACACATTCCAACAGGAATTGTAGTTGCTTGTCAAAACGAAAGATCACAATTACAAAATAAAGAAACCGCTATGAATATGTTAAGAGCAAAATTATATGAAATGAAACAAGAAGAACAAAATAAGGAAATTACAAATACTAGAAGATTACAAGTTGGAAGTGGAGCTAGAAGTGAAAAAATCAGAACTTATAATTATCCACAAAGTCGTGTGACCGATCATAGAATTAATTATACAATTTATCAATTAGAAAGCTTTTTAAATGGAAATATAGACGAAATGATTGAATCTTTAATTGCAGCAGATAGAGCAGACCGCCTTAAAGAAGGAAATATATAATTAGAGGAGAGAAAAAATGGAGGCACTTTTTGCAACACATAATAAGGCAAAATTACAATATTATAAAGAATTTTTAGAATTTTTAGGAATTAAGATTTATAGCTTAGATGATTTAAAAATTGATTATGATGTTGAAGAAAAAGGAAATACATCGACAGAAAATGCAATTCAAAAAGCAAAAGAGTATTGTTCTTATACTAATATGATTACAATTGCAGTAGATGATAGTTTAGAATTAGATAACGTTCCAGAGGATTTACAACCAGGCGTTCATGTAAGAAGAATTAATGGAAATTCTAGAGCAACAGATAGTGAACTAATTGATCATTATGTAGGGTTGGTAAATCAATATGGACAAGAT
Organism: uncultured Clostridia bacterium; assembly: GCA_944386605.1. Taxonomy (GTDB): domain Bacteria; phylum Bacillota; class Clostridia; order TANB77; family CAG-465; genus CAG-465. The sequence goes on from CALXBS010000010.1 coordinate 21,444, forward strand.
GGTAAATTAAATGGAAGATATATTAAATGTTTAGCAGTTGCTAAACCAAATGAAGAAGTAAAATATTGTAATTATGTAGAGGAAGAAATATTTGTTAATAAAGTATTAGAAAAGAAACATGAGGGATATCCTTTAGATTCAATGTCAATCACACCTTTTTTTAACAAATATACTGTAGAATTAACAGAACAAGAAAATCAAATTTTAAAAGAAAAAAATAATGTAGAAATGATAAATTTTTTAAAAAACACATTTTGACATCTAAAAAGCAACAATGAAATTAATAAAGATAAAATGATTTTGTTGACATATAAATTGAGTTGTGATATAATATGAAAAATGTTGTTTCTTTTCGAAATTACTATGTAAACTTGAATGCGAAGGATGGTTGAAATAGTTGGAAAAATTATATAATATTATAAAAAAATAAAAACGAATAAAAATTCAATTTGGTTTGATTATGTAAACCGAATTGACTTTTTGTCGCCTTTTTAAACACGATATTGGGGGTATAAAAATGAGTCGAGTTCATGAAGTAGTTAATGGAAAAGCCAAAAGAATGAGCTTTTCAAATATTAAAGAAGTAATCGAGATGCCAGACTTAATTGATATTCAGAAACAATCGTACGAATGGTTCTTAAAATCTGGACTTAGAGATGTATTGGCAGATGTATCACCAATAACTGATTTTTCAGGGAATCTTTTATTGGAATTTATTGATTACAAATTAGAAGATGAAACGAAGTATAGTATCGAAGAGGCAAAGGAAAAGAACGTTAGTTATTCTTCAAGATTACAAGTACAAGTTCGTTTGATTAATCGTGAAACTGGTGAAATAAAAGAACAAGAAATCTTTCTATGCGATCTTCCAATTATGACAAATAGTGGGACATTTTTGATTAATGGTGCTGAAAGAGTAATTATTTCTCAATTAGTTCGTTCTCCAGGAGTTTATTATGCAGCAGAAAGAGATAAAACTGGTAAGTTTTTATACTCAGCTACGGTTATGCCTAATCGTGGAACATGGTTAGAATATGAATCTGATTCTGCAGATATGCTATATGCAAGAGTAGATAGGACTAGAAAAGTTCCAATTACTACTTTAATAAGAGCATTAGGAATTGAATCAGATCAACAAATTATAGATTTATTTGAAGATGATTTAATTAATAGTGTATTATATAAAGATCAAGCTAAAACACAAGATGAAGCTTTACTAGAAATTTACAAAAAAATAAGACCTAGTGAACCTTTACATGTTGATGCTGCTAAATCATTACTTTTTGGTTTATTATTTGAACCTAGAAGATATGATTTATCAAGAGTGGGAAGATATAAATATAATAAAAAATTAAGCATTGCAAATCGAATTGTAGGAGAAGTTTCAGCAAATAACATTATTAACCCTGAAACTGGTGAAGTATTAGTAAATTCTGGTGAAGTTATTTCTGAAATGATTGCTAATGAAATTAAACAAGCAGGTATTAATGTTGTTTATATCTTAAAAGACAATAAGAAAATAAAAATTATTGGTAATAATACAGTAAATATTTCAAAATATCTTGGTTTAGAAATTGACAAAGAAGTTATAAAAGAAGAAGTATATTTACCTGCGCTAAAATCTTTACTTGAAAGAATTGGCGAAGTAGATGAAAAAGAATTAAGAAAGCAAATTAGGCTAAATAGAGAACGTTTAGTGCTAAAATGTGCTACTTTAGATGATATTATAGCTTCTATCAATTATTTTGTAAATTTAAGATTTGGTCTTGGATCAATTGATGATATTGATCATTTGGGTAATAGACGTGTAAGATGTGTTGGTGAACTTTTACAAAATCAATTTAGAATTGGATTTGCTAGATTAGAAAGAGTTGTTCGTGAGAGAATGGCAACACAAGATTTAGATGTTGCAACTCCACAAACTTTAATTAATATTAAACCAGTTGTTGGTGCGTTAAGAGAATTCTTTGGAAGTTCACAATTATCACAATTTATGGATCAAATCAATCCACTTGCAGAACTTACACATAAGAGAAGAATTTCTGCTCTTGGACCTGGTGGTCTTTCAAGAGAAAGAGCTGGATTTGAAGTTCGTGACGTACATCATACACATTATGGTAGATTATGTCCTATCGAATCTCCTGAAGGACCTAACATTGGACTTATTTCATCTCTTTCTACATTTGCAAAAATTAATCGCTATGGATTTATTGAAGCTCCTTATAGAGTGATAGATAAAGAAACAGGGGTTATTACAGATGATATTATTTATGTTACAGCAGATGAAGAAGACAAGTATATTGTAGCGCAAGCAAATGAACCTTTAGATGAAGAAAATAGATTTTTACATAAGAGAGTAAAAGTTAGACATCAAAATGAAATTATTGAAATTGAAAGAGAAAAAGTTGATTTAATGGATGTATCTCCTAAACAATTAGTTTCTGTTGCAACAGCAATGATTCCATTCCTTGAAAATGATGATGCTAAACGTGCATTGATGGGTGCAAACATGCAACGTCAGGCAGTTCCATTAATTAGAGCAGAAAGCCCTATTGTAGGTACAGGTATTGAATACAAAGCTGCAGTAGATTCAGGAATTGTTATTTTAGCAAAAAACGATGGTGTTGTTTCTTATGTAAGTGCAGATAAAATTATTATTGATACAAAAAAAGGAAAAGATGAATATCATTTAATCAAATATCAAAGATCTAACCAAGGTACTTGTATCAATCAAAAACCAATTGTTGTTAAAAACGAAAAAGTGAAAAAAGGCGATGTTATAGCAGATGGTCCATCAACTGAAAATGGTGAATTAGCTTTAGGTAAGAACATTTTAGTTGGATTCATGACATGGGAAGGTTATAACTATGAGGATGCTATTTTAATTTCTGAAGATCTTGTAAAAGATGATGTTTTAACAACCATTCATATTGAAGATTATGATTGTGAAGCAAGAGATACAAAATTAGGACCAGAAGAAATCACTAGAGAAGTACCTAATGTTGGTGATGATGCTTTAAAAGATTTAGATGAAAATGGAATTATTCGTATAGGTGCTGAAGTTGTACCAGGTGATATCTTAGTAGGTAAAGTTACACCTAAGGGTGAAACAGAACTTACTGCAGAGGAGAAACTTCTAAGAGCAATTTTTGGTGAGAAAGCAAGAGAAGTAAGAGATACTTCTTTAAGAGTTCCACATGGTGAAGAAGGTACCGTTGTAGATGTAAAAATATTTACAAGAGACAATTGTGATGAATTAGCAGCAGGTGTTAATAAAGTTGTAAGAATTTATATAGCACAAAAAAGAAAAATTTCTGTTGGTGATAAAATCGCAGGTCGTCATGGTAATAAAGGTGTTATTTCAAGAATACTTCCAAGAGAAGATATGCCTTATTTACCAGATGGTACTCCTTTACAAATAGTATTAAATCCATTAGGTATTCCTTCTCGTATGAACGTTGGGCAAGTATTAGAAGTTCATTTAGGATATGTAGCTAAATTATTAGGATGGAAAATTTCTACACCTGTATTTGATGGAGCTAAAGAAGCAGATATTAGAGAATTATTTGAAGAACAAGGTTTAAATCCAAACGGAAAGTTTGTTCTTCGTGATGGTAGAACAGGTGAGTTATTTGATAGAGAAGTAACAGTTGGATATATGTATATGTTAAAACTATATCACATGGTTGAAGATAAAATACATGCACGTTCTATTGGACCTTATTCTTTGGTAACACAACAACCTCTTGGTGGTAAGGCTCAATTTGGTGGACAAAGATTTGGTGAAATGGAAGTTTGGGCTCTTGAAGCTTATGGTGCTTCTTATACTTTACAAGAAATGTTAACTGTAAAATCAGATGATATTGTAGGACGTTTGAAAACATATGAAGCGATTGTAAAAGGAGAGAGTATTCCAAAACCAGGAATTCCTGAATCATTTAGAGTACTTACAAAAGAATTGCAAAGTTTAGCATTAGATCTTAAAATGTATAGAGAAGATGAACAATTAGAGCTTAGAGAATCAATGGAAGATGATACGGATGGAGTAGAACCTACTTTTGATGATGAGATTCCTAATATGACCTCAGAAGATGATTTTGATGGTATGATGTTTCAAGATGAAAATGGTGAAAATATAGAAGAATTATCAGATTCTGATATTGATTTTATAAGTGATGATGAGTAATAAGGAGGATTTAAAATGCAAGATATGGATAATTTTGATAGATTAAGTATCGGACTTGCTTCTCCAGAAAAAATAAGAGAATGGTCTAAAGGTGAAGTTAAAAAACCAGAAACTATCAATTACAGAACATTAAAACCAGAAAGAGATGGACTATTTTGTGAAAAAATATTTGGACCAACAAAAGACTGGGAATGTTATTGTGGAAAATATAAAAAAGTAAGATATAAAGGAATTATTTGTGACAGATGTGGTGTTGAAGTTACAAAGAAAAAAGTAAGACGTGAAAGACTTGGACATATTGAACTTGCTTGTCCAGTCTCTCATATCTGGTTTTTCAAAGGAATTCCAAGTAGAATGAGCTTGATTTTAGATATTTCTCCTAAAGCTCTAGAAAAAGTATTATATTTTGCTTCATATATTGTTATTGATCCAAAAGAAACAGGATTAAAAGCTTGTGACGTAATTAATGAAAAAGAATATAGAGAAATTATCGAAAAATATGGAAGTGACGGTATTGTTGTAGGTATGGGTGCAGAAGCAGTAAGAGAGTTACTTGCTAAAATCGATTTACAACAATTAGAAAAAGAAATTAGAAAAGAATTAGAAAAATCAACAGGTGCTAAAAAATTAAAATTAATCAAAAGAATAGAAACTGTAGAAGCATTTATAGAATCTGGAAATAGACCAGAATGGATGATCCTTGAAGTATTACCTGTTATTCCACCTGATTTAAGACCTATGGTACAATTAGATGGTGGAAGATTTGCTACATCTGATTTAAATGATTTATATAGAAGGGTTATTAATAGAAATAATCGTTTAAAAAGATTATTAGAATTAGAGGCTCCTGATATCATTGTAAGAAATGAAAAAAGAATGCTTCAAGAATCTGTTGATGCCTTAATTGATAATGGAAGACGTGGCAGACCAATTACAGGTGCTGGTGGAAGAGCGTTAAAATCATTATCAGATATGTTAAAAGGTAAACAAGGAAGATTTAGACAAAACTTACTTGGTAAAAGAGTTGACTATTCAGGTCGTTCTGTTATTGTTATTGGACCAGAGTTAAAAATTTATCAATGTGGTTTGCCTAGAGAAATGGCTCTTGAATTATTCAAACCATTTGTTATGAAAGAACTTGTAAAAAGAAAATTAGCTTTTAATATTAAGAATGCTAAAAGAATGGTTGAAAGAACTGCAGTCGAAGTATGGGATGTTTTAGAAGAAGTTATCAAAGATAGACCAGTTATGTTAAACCGTGCTCCTACTTTACACAGACTTGGCATTCAAGCTTTTGAACCTGTTCTAGTTGAAGGTAGAGCAATAAAATTACATCCACTTGTATGTCCTGCGTTTAACGCAGACTTTGATGGTGACCAAATGGCAGTCCATGTTCCTTTGTCACCAGAAGCAGTTGCAGAAGCAAAATTACTTATGTTAGCTTCTAATAACTTATTAAAATTACAAGATGGAAAACCAGTTACTGTTCCTTCACAGGATATGATTCTTGGAAGTTATTATTTAACTGTAAACTTAGGGAATGAACCAGGTGAAGGTAAAATCTTCTCTAGTGTAGAAGAAGTAATGATGGCTTATGATGAAGGAATTATTGGAATGCACATTCCAATTAAAGTAAGAGTAACAAAAGAAATTGATGGAAAGAAAGTTACAGGAATTATTGATGCGACAGCAGGTAGATTAATATTTAATAGTTATATACCTCAAGATATTGGATTTGTAGATAGAAGTATCAAAGGAAATGAATTAAAACTTGAAATTGATTTCCCAGTTAGAAAAAAAGAATTAGGACAAATTATTGATAAATGTATTGCAAAGCATGGGATCACAGAAACTGCAGTTGTTTTGGATGATATTAAATCATATGGTTATAAATATTCTACAAAATCAGCTACAACTGTTTCTGTAGCAGATATCGAAATTCCAAAAGAAAAAGCAACAATACTTGCTAATGCTGAAGAAGAGGCAGAGAAAGTATTGAAAAATTATAAACGTGGTTTGATTTCTAACGATGAAAGATATAATCAAATTATTAATATTTGGTCTAAAGCTACAGATGATATTCAAGCTGCTATTATGAATAATCCTAACAAGATGAACCCTATTCAAATGATGGCTCATACTGGTGCCAGAGGTAATCCAACACAGATTAGACAGTTATCTGGTATGCGTGGTCTTATGGCAAATACTATGGGTCAAACAATTGAGTTACCTATCAAATCTTCTTTTAAAGAAGGTCTTGACGTTCTAGAATTCTTTATCGCTTCACATGGTGCCAGAAAAGGTCTTGCAGATACTGCATTAAGAACTGCTGACTCTGGATATTTAACTAGAAGACTTGTAGATGTAAACCAAGATGTAATTGTTATGGAAGATGACTGTGGAACTACTCATGGATTTGATGTAGAAGCAATCATGGAAAGTGGAGAAGCAGTTGAAAAATTATTTGAAAGAATTGAAGGTAGATTTTTAGCAGAAGACATCAAAGATGAAAATGGTGAAATTGTGTTTGCTAGAAATACTTATGTGGACGCAGATATTGCAGATAAAATTATTGCAATGGGTATTACAAAAGTAAAAATTAGATCTGCACTTACATGTGAATCTGTAAGAGGAGTTTGTGCAAAATGTTATGGTAAAAACTTAGCAACTGGTGAACAAATTACTCCTGGTGAAGCAATTGGTATTATTGCTGCACAATCTATAGGTGAGCCTGGTACACAGCTTACTATGAGAACAATTCATAGTGGTGGTGTTGCTGGTAGTGATATCACACAAGGTCTTCCTAGAGTTGAAGAATTATTTGAAGCTAGAAAACCAAAGGGTGTTGCTATTGTTTCTGAAATTGATGGTATTGTTTCTATTGGGGAACGTGGCTCTAACAAAGAAGTTATTGTTACAAGTGAAGATAAAAAACAAATAGAAAAATACTTAATTGCTTATGGTATGCGTCTTGTTGTAAACAATGGTGATATGATTAAAGCTGGTGATAGAATTACAGAGGGTTCTTTAAATCCACATGATATTATCAGAATTAATGGTGATATTGCAGTTCAAAATTACTTAATTGAAGAAGTACAAAAAGTATATAGAACACAAGGTGTTCATATTAATGATAAGCATATTGAAATTGTTGCACGTCAAATGTTAAGAAAAATTCATGTAGAAGATGCTGGTGAAACAAACTTAATTGCCGGATCAACTATTGATATGACAGAATTTAATAAAGCAAATAAAAAAGCAAGTGAGGAAGGAAAGAAACTTGCTATTGGTAAAAAGACATTACTTGGTATTACCAAAGTTGCTCTTTTAACAGATTCTTTCTTATCTGCGGCTTCATTCCAAGAAACTGCAAGAGTACTAACAGATGCTGCAGTTAAAGGAAAAGTAGATAAATTACAAGGATTAAAGGAAAATGTTATCATTGGACGTTTAATTCCTGCTGGTACTGGTGTTGTTAACTATAACGAAATAGAAGTAGAACCATTAGAACCTGAAGTAATTGTTCCAAAGGAAGAAAAAGAAGAAGAGATAGTAGAAGAAAAGGAAGAAGTAGAAGTAGAAGAGTAATCAAAAAAGAAGCACTTTATTTTGAAGTGTTTCTTTTTTATGTATAGAAGAAAATAAAGATTATCATAATAAATAGAAAAAATTTGTAATAGGAAATATTTACAAATATAGCAATATCATATAGAATATATATAATTAGGTGATAATGTGAAAAAAATAATAAAGAATATCATTTACTATACTTTTATCCTTTTTTCTATCGTATATTTTTATATTCATAGAGATCATTTTATAAATATATTTCATTCTGTAGGTTTGTATGCTGAAACAATGTTACAACCAGAAATTATATATGATGAAACATACAAAATAAATGATATTTTATTTCAGTCAGATAATTATTATTATCATTTGTTAGATGATAATAAAAAGGCAATTTATTTAGCAATTGCACAAGGAGTTAAAAATTTAGATACAGAGATTATGTTAAAAGATTATCTGTTTGAAAGTAGTGAAAAAACATTAAATGACGTAGATGTTGTTCTAAATTATTTTCATATGGATCATCCAGAAGTTTTTTATATGGATAATCAATATGAAATTTCAACTTTGTCTTCGGTACTTGGAGATAATGTTACGTTAAAATTAAATTATTTTGTAAAGGATAAAAAAGAATTAGATTCTAAAATCGTAGCAATTAATCAAAAAATTAATGAATATATTAGTTTAATTGATAAAGAAGAAGTAATTAATGCAGAGATTTCATTACATGATATGTTGGCTCAAAATGTATCTTATTATTATTTTGAGAATACAAATGAAATTCCAACTACATGTCATACAATTGAAGGAGCTTTTTTAGAAAATCTTGCTGTTTGTGATGGTTTAGCAAAAGCATATCAGATTTTATTAAATAACATAGATTTAGAAAGTATTATTGTTTCTGGAAAATTAGAAGGAGTGCCACATGCTTGGAATATGGTGAAATTAGAAAATGAATGGTATCATGTAGATATTACATCTGCAAAGGCTATTAAAGAACAAGATATTGTAATACATTCGTATTTTAATATTACAACGGAATATATCAAAAAAACACATGAAATTGATGAGGAAACGGTTATACCAAAAGCACAAGCAAATCAGTACCAATATTATCAATATATGGGATATTACGTAGCAAAAAATGAAGATTTAGATTCGAAAATTTCAAAAATTGTGCAAGAGAGTCGTGATCAGAATGTAATAGAGATCTATGTGGAAAATGACTATAATGTTTTAGATGATATTTATAATGTGGTTCATGAGCATTATAGGAATGTTTTTAATAACTCTAATCAAATAAAATACTATAAAATTTTAAATGTTTATATTTTAATGAAAGTAGGATAGTATCTTGCTAAAAAAATTATTTTAGTATATAATTTTTAACAAGGAGAGAGGGAATATGGAATTTTTAGAAGATATATGGTTTGCCATTTTAGACTTTTTTGATGATCATAGAAAAGGTTTAATTATAACAGGAATTTTTATTGTAGTTTTTATCATACTTTCTGTTGTAGCTTATATTATTATAGATCCAATAAAAATTGCTTGGGTTGGAGAAGATACGGTAATGATTGCTACCAGTGCAAGTAGTGTTAATTATACTGCTGTTGCCTATAATCGAAAAGGGCAAGGATATCCAATTGAATATCAAGTGACAGGTGGAAGTGTATCTGTAGATGACGAAGGAAATGCTATTTGGCAATTACCTGTTGAGAAAGGTACTTATTTTATTACTGCTACTTCTGATAAAGCCACTACTACAAAACAAATTACAGTTTTAGGAAATAATTTAATAAGTGATTTAGCATTAGAAGTAGAAGAAGTGTTAATGAAAGATAGAGATAATGATGGATTGCCAGATGATTATGAAACTTCTGTCTCACATACTGATCCTAATAAAGCAGATACAGATGGAGATAATGTAACAGATGGAAATGAAATTTTACTAGGATTAAACCCATTAGAAGCAAGTAGTAAAAATGATGGAATTCTAGATGACCAAAGAGAAGTAGAATGTATTGTTTATGATCAAGCAATAGGAGTAAGTGTGGATATCAAAGGAAAGAAAGATATTACACGTACTACGCTAGAAACTTTTAAAACAGAAACTTTAGCAAATGTGTCTGCTATTGTTACTGATTTAATTTATATACATTCTTATGGAGATGTAACAAGTGCAACAATTTCTATTGTTTATGATGAAAGTAAATTATCTTCACTTGGAATAGATCCTAATAATTTGGCAATCTATGAATTAAATCAATTAAATAATTCTTTTGAAAGATTAGAAACAACAATTGATACAACTAATAAATTAGTACAAACAGAAGTTTCTACATTAGGTAATTATTTTGTTGCAGATAAATCTAAACTTAGACCTAGTTTATCAACAGAACTTGCTTTTGTAATTGATAATTCTGGATCTATGTATTCTAAAGAAGAAATTAGTGATAGTGAAGAAAATGACGTGGATTTCCAAAGAGTAGATTTGTCTAATAAATTAATTGATAGATTGAATGGAAATTATAAATTTTCTGCTGGAAAATTTACATTTGAATATACTAATTTAGCAGATATGACAGAAAATAAAGAAGAAGTAAAAAATATGATATCTTCTATTAAGACAAGTATAGAAAGCTTTACAGGTACTTATATTGGAAATGCTATTGCCAATGCCTTAAATCAATTTAATGATGAAGAAAGTATTAACAGAAGATATATGTTGTTATTAACAGACGGTAGAGATACTACTGGTGTTACTGGATATAACGGAGAAGTTTTAGAAAAAGCTCTTGTGGAAGCGCAAGAAAAAAATGTAAAGATCTATACAATTGGCTTAGGTCAAAGTATAGACGCTACTGCTTTAAAGAGAATCTCTGATACAACAGGTGGTAAATATTATTTTGCTTCTACGGCAGATGATCTAGAAAATATCTTTAATCTGGTTGCCGCAGAACTAAATTATAATTTACTGGACGTAGATAATAATAATGTAGATGATCATATTTTAATATGTGATTCGGGAGCTACTACAAAACGAGATGGAATTTCTTTCTCTAATTTTCCAAATTCTACAAATCAATACGGAAGTACATATGGAATGGCTTTATTAAGTAAGCTTTATTATCAAAAGGCATTAGATTCTAATTATAAAGCGATTACAATTAGAGATGGTGATGTGGTTATTGAAGCAAAAGAAGTTGCTCCAAGTAGTGCAGGACTTGATTATAATTTAAATTCTTTGTATAAATCTTCTCCAGAGGTATTTGGATTATTAGCAGATTTACCTAAAAATTTCTGGAAAACGAAAGTAGAAAACAAAGTATTAGGTATTCAAGATGAATATAAAACAGAACTTGCTGCTCTTTTATTAAATGTATATTCACAGGATTATGTAGATGAAAATACAGATTTTAATAAATATGAAAATTATATGTTGGATATCAATACTTTATATGCAGAAGACTTAAATATGGATTTATATAAAGTAGATACGATAGACATTAATTTCTTGCGACTAATTTATCGTTTAGATGTATTTAAATATAGGGACGAAGAATTTAAATTTATTGATGATAGTGATAAAGCATATAATAAGCTAGTAGAAGAACTAAGTAATGGAAGACCTACATTACTAAAATTAAATGAAAATTATACAGTACTTGCTTTAAAATTGATGGCAAATTTAGAGAATCCAAATAAATTAAAGATAGAAATTTATGATCCAAACTATAGTGGACAAATTAGATATCTTGATGTAGAGAGAACGCAAAACATACAGTTAGAGAATTATAATGAATCTTTAACAAGATATGAATATAAATTTACTTATCAAGGAATTAAAACAAATGTATCTGTTAGTATTCCAAATTTAGCTTCTAATTTATAATAAGCCTAAAAAGAATAACCTTATTTGTTTAAAAGCAGATAAGGTTATTTTTGTGGGAAGTTTTCTGAAAAGTTTATGTAAAATCGTTGACTTTTAAAGCTATATTTAGTATAATTATAGACGTACCTTGTGTACATTATAAAAAAGGAAGGAAGGTGAATTTAAGTGCCTACATTTAGTCAATTAGTTAGAAAAGGAAGAGATACAAAAGTATCAAAATCAAAATCTCCAGCTTTACAAAGAGGCTATAATTCAAGAAAGAAAACTGCAACTAATCAATCTTCTCCACAAAAAAGAGGAGTATGTACAGTTGTAAAAACACAAACACCTAAAAAACCAAATTCTGCTTTACGTAAAGTTGCCAGAGTAAAACTAACAAACACTATGGAAGTAACTGCTTATATCCCAGGAATCGGACATAATTTACAAGAACATAGTGTTGTACTTATTAGAGGTGGAAGAGTAAAAGATCTTCCTGGTGTACGTTATCATATTGTTAGAGGTGTTCTTGACACTGCTGGTGTTGCAAATAGAATGCAAGCTAAATCAAAATATGGTGCAAAGAGACCAAAGAAAAAATAAGATTTTCGTTAGGCGCTTAAGTTTAAAATAAATTAAACCTAGCCCTTACAAGAATGATAAATTTTTGAGTACCTTAGAATTCAATATTCTAAAATAACATATAAGGAGGGAAGAAAAGTGGCAAGAAAAGGACATATTGCAAAAAGAGAAGTAATGCCAGATTCTAAATACAATTCTAAAGTTGTAACTAAGTTAATCAACAAAGTAATGTGGGATGGTAAAAAAGTTACTGCTCAAAAAATTGTATATGGAGCATTTGATATCGTTGCTGAAAAAACAGGAAGAGAAGCTTTAGACGCTTTTGAACAAGCTTTATCAAACGTAACACCTGCGCTAGAAGTAAAAGCTAGACGTGTTGGTGGTGCAACATACCAAGTTCCAGTAGAAATTAGAGCTGACAGAAAACAATCACTTGCAATTAGATGGTTAGTGGAATATGCAAGAAAAAGAAATGAACATAGCATGGAAGCTAAGTTAGCAGGTGAAATTATGGATGCAATCAATAATCAAGGTGGAGCATTCAAGAAGAAAGAAGATACACATAAAATGGCAGAAGCAAATAAAGCATTTGCACATTATAGATGGTAATATGAGAGAGGAGGAAAATTTATGTCAGAAAGAGAATATCCTCTAGAAAGAACTAGAAATATCGGTATCATGGCACATATTGATGCTGGTAAAACTACTACAACAGAGAGAATATTATTCTATACAGGAAAGACACATAAAATAGGTGAAGTACATGATGGCGGAGCTACCATGGATTGGATGGCACAAGAACAAGAAAGAGGTATTACAATTACTTCTGCTGCAACTACTTGTTATTGGAACAATAATAGAATCAATATTATTGATACTCCTGGTCACGTTGACTTTACAATAGAAGTTGAAAGATCACTTAGAGTATTAGATGGTTCTGTTACTGTACTTTGTGCAAAAGGTGGAGTTCAACCTCAATCTGAAACTGTATGGAGACAAGCAAATAAATATAATGTACCAAGAATGGTATATGTTAATAAAATGGATATTACAGGTGCAGATTTCTTTAATTGTGTAAAACAATTAAGAGAAAGATTACAAGCAAACGCAGTTCCTATTGCTCTTCCAATAGGAAAAGAAGATTCTTTTAAAGGAATTGTTGATTTGTTAACAATGCAAGCTTGTATTCATTATGATGATCTTGGAAAAGATGTAAGACATGAGCCTATTCCAGATGATATGAAAGAATTGGCTGAACAATATAGAACAGAATTATTAGAGCATTTAGCGGAACAAGATGACGATTTAATGGAAAAATATTTGGGTGGAGAAGAAATTACTGTAGAAGAAATGAAAGCAGTAATTAGAAAATCTACTATTGCAAATACAATGGTTCCTGTAACATGCGGAAGCTCATACAAAAATAAAGGTGTTCAAGAATTATTAGATAATATCGTAGATTATATGCCAGCACCAACTGATATTCCACATATCAAAGGAGTATTAGAAGATGGTACTGAAGAAGAGAGAAAATCTGATGATAATGAACCTTTTGCCGCATTAGCTTTTAAAATTATGACTGATCCATATGTTGGAAAATTAACTTTCTTTAGAGTTTACTCTGGAACATTAGAAAGTGGATCATATGTATTAAATGCTAATAAGGGTAAAAAAGAAAGAATCGGAAGACTTATTCAAATGCATGCTAATTCTAGACAAGATATTGATAAAGTATATGCTGGTGATATTGCTTGTGCTGTAGGTTTAAAAGATGTTGTAACAGGTGATACTATTTGTGATGAAAATCATCCTATTGTATTAGAATCAATTGAATTCCCAGAACCAGTTATTGACATTTCTATTGAGCCAAAGACAAAAGCAGACCAAGAAAAGATGGGTGTTGCATTACAAAAATTAGCTGAAGAGGATCCATCATTTAAAACATATACAAATCAAGAAACTGGTCAAACAATCATCGCAGGTATGGGTGAATTACACTTAGATATCATTGTTGATAGATTGAAAAGAGAATTTCATGTAGAAGCAAATGTAGGTAAACCACAAGTTGCATATAAAGAGACAATTAGAAATAAAGTTAAAGTAGAAGGAAAATTCATTAGACAATCTGGTGGTAAAGGTCAATATGGTCATGTATGGCTTGAAGTTGAACCAAATGAAGCTGGAAAAGGATATGAATTTACATCTAAAATTGTCGGTGGTGTAGTTCCTAAGGAATTTGTTAAACCTACTGATGAAGGTGTACAAGATGCAATGAAATCAGGTGTACTTGCTGGATATCCAGTTGTAGACGTAAAAGTTGCACTTGTAGATGGATCTTATCACGATGTTGACTCATCAGAAGCTGCCTTCCACATTGCTGGTTCTATGGCATTTAAGGAAGCTTGCCGTCAAGGTAAATCTGTATTATTAGAGCCAATCATGAAGGTAGATATCATTGTTCCAGAAGAATATATGGGAGATGTTATTGGTGATGTTAACTCAAGACGTGGTAGAATGGAAGGGATGGATACAGTACAAGGTACTACAACTATTCATTCTTATATTCCACTATCTGAAATGTTCGGATATGCTACAGATTTAAGATCTAAAACACAAGGTAGAGGTGTTTATTCAATGGAACCATCTCATTATGAAGAAGTTCCAAAATCTGTTCTTGATACAATCGTAGCACAAAGAACAAAGAAAGAAGAATAAGGATCTAAATTTGCAAATTACATTCGGTGTATTGCAAAATGCACCGAAATGTAGTAAAATATACAAAACAATGCTTATAAAGCATTATAGAGATTTGAAGGAGGAATTTTAAATGGCAAAAGCTAAGTTTCAAAGAAATAAGCCACACGTAAATGTTGGTACTATTGGTCACGTTGACCACGGTAAAACAACTTTAACAGCTGCAATTACAAAATACTGTAGCTTACTAGGTGGAGCAGAATTTAAAGATTATGCAAATATTGACGCTGCTCCTGAAGAAAGAGCAAGAGGTATTACAATCTCTACTGCTCACGTTGAATACGAAACAGAAAAAAGACATTATGCACATGTTGACTGTCCAGGTCACGCAGACTATGTAAAAAATATGATTACTGGTGCTGCACAAATGGATGGTGCTATCCTAGTTGTTTCTGCAACAGATGGTGCTATGCCTCAAACAAAGGAACATATCTTACTTGCTAACCAAGTTAACGTTCCATATATCGTTGTTTTCTTAAATAAATGCGATATGGTTGACGATCCAGAAATGCTTGAATTAGTAGAAATGGAAGTTAGAGAATTATTAAATAAATATAACTTCCCAGGAGATACAGCTCCAGTTATCCAAGGTTCTGCACTTAAAGCTCTTGAATCTACTTCAACTGATCCAGAAGCTCCAGAATATAAATGTATTAAAGAATTACTTGAAGCTCTTGATACATATATTCCAGAACCAGTTAGAGATACTGAAAAACCATTCTTAATGCCTGTAGAAGATGTATTCACTATCACAGGTAGAGGAACAGTTGCTACAGGAAGAATTGAAAGAGGTATGTTAAAACTTGGAGAAGAAGTTGAAATCGTAGGTCTTTCAGAAGAAAAGAAGAAAACAGTTGTAACTGGAATCGAAATGTTCAGAAAAGAATTAGAATTTGCTGAAGCTGGAGATAATGCTGGTGTTCTTTTAAGAGGAATTCAAAGAAATGAAATCGAAAGAGGACAAATCATTGCAAAACCAGGTTCAATTCATCCACATACTTATTTTGAAGCAGAAGTTTATATTCTAACTAAAGAAGAAGGTGGAAGACATACTCCATTTATTCAAGGATATAGACCACAATTCTACTTCAGAACAACTGATGTTACAGGAGTTATCGAATTACCAAAAGATAAAGAAATGGTAATGCCAGGTGAAAATGTAACTATGAAAATTAAACTTATCACTCCAATAGCAATTGAAAAAGGATTAAAATTCGCTATTCGTGAAGGTGGTAGAACAGTTGGTGCTGGATCAGTATCTGAAATTATGGAATAGTTTATTAGAAAAGAGGTAATAGGTTTGCTATTACCCCTTTTTTTGTTTAAATGTGAACAATCTATGAAATTTGTTAAAAAAGTAGTAATATACTTGACAATATAGAGTAAATATTAGATAATAGTGTTAGTTATATTTAGCAATCGAGGAGGTGCAAATATGGAATCAACTTTTGAAAGAGTAAGAGAAGTAATTGCTGAACAACTAGGTATTGATGATATAGAAACAATTACCATGGAAACCACTTTTATAGATGATCTTGGTGCGGATTCTTTAGATATTGTTGAACTTATTATGGCTTTAGAGGAAGAATTTGATATGGAAATTCCAGAAGCAGAAGCAGAGAAAATTACATCCGTAAGTGATGTTGTAGAATATATAAAGAATAATCAATAGAAAGCATTCCCCTATTATTGTATATAATAGGGCTTTTTTCTAATTTTTTTTATTGAAAAAATAGGTAAAATTATATATAATATATAAAGGTGATAAAGATGACTGAAGAGAATAAATTAATGTATTTACAATCCAAACTACAATATATTTTTAATGATATATCATTATTAAAAATGGCCTTGACCCATAAATCTTATGCATATGAACAAGGAAAAACAAGTGTGGATGCATATAATGAAAGAATTGAATTTTTAGGAGACGCAATTTTAGAACATATTATATCAGATAAATTGTATTCGTGTACACCTATGTTAAAAGAAGGTGAAATGACAAAAAAAAGAGCAGCAATTGTTTGTGAAGCTTCTTTGAGTCAAGCCTTAAGAAGAATTGATGGACAGGAATATATTTATCTAGGAAAATGTGAAAAAACAACCAACGGAAAATTAAAAGACGCTATTATAGCAGATGCCTTTGAAGCAATACTTGGAGCTATTTATTTAGATGGTGGTTATGAAATTGCTTCTGCTACTTGTTTAAGATTATTAGATAAAGAAATAGATACGGTTTTGAAAAATGGACACTTAAATGAAGATTATAAAACAAGATTACAAGAACTATTACAAAAACATGGAAATGTAAATATTGAATATCGTTTGGTAAAAGAAGAAGGTCCTGAACATGACAAAACATTTGCGGTTGAGTTATATTTTAATGGAAAGAAGATTGGTGAAGGAATTGGAAAAAACAAAAAACAAGCAGAACAACATGCAGCACAAAATGCACTCGAACGATTCTAAAAAATATCATATTACTTTAGATTTAAAAGAGGAATTGAAAAATTTCCAAGTAAAAGAAAAAAAATACACGATTCCTATTTTTATTCCGCATAAAGGGTGTAAAAATGAATGTGTGTTTTGCAATCAAAGAAAAATTAGTGGCGTTATACAAGATGTAACTCCACAAGATGTAAAAGTTGAAATAGAAGAATATTTAAAGTACTTTAATGAGACTAAGACACAAGTAATAGAAATTGCTTTTTTTGGAGGAAGTTTTACAGGGATTCCTTTAGAATTGCAAAAACAATATTTACAAGTAGCAAACGAATATATTAAGACAGGTCAAGTAAAAAGTATTCGTCTTTCAACAAGACCAGATTATATTACCATCCCTATTTTAAAAATGTTAAAGCAATATCATGTGGAGACAATTGAACTTGGTGTACAGTCAATGGATGATACAGTTTTAAAATTGTCTAAAAGAGGACATACTAGTAAAGAAGTAGTAAGAGCGTCTAAGCTCATTCATTTATTTGATTTTCGTTTGGGACATCAAATGATGATTGGATTACCAGGAAGTAATTTACAAAGTGAATTAGAAACTATTCAAAAAGTTTTAAAGGAAAAGCCAGAAGATTTAAGAATTTATCCAGTGTATGTGATTGATCCAAGTGAATTATATACTATGTATCAAAATAAAGAATATATGCCGCTTACATTAGAAGAAGCTATTTTTAGATGTCAGAAAGTGATTCATGTGTGTCAGAATACAAATGTAAGAATTATACGTTTAGGATTGCAATCAACAGATATTATACGTGAAAAAAATAAAGAAATTGTTGGACCTGTATCAGATAATTTTGCAGAATATGTAATGGCAGAATTAGTAAAAGAAAAAATAGAATCTATTGTAAAAGAAAAAGGATATCGTAATGGAATATTAGAGGTTACAGTACCTTCAAAGTATGTTTCCGTTACAGTAGGCCCTAAAAAAGTAAATAAGTTATATTTTGAACAAAAGTATTCGTTAGAATATAATGTGAAAGGAGATTCCAAGTGAAAAAAGTAATTTTTGCTGCTAGCTCTGGGGGACATATTACTGAAATTTTAAAGTTAGAAGAGCTGTTTCAAGAGTATGATTATTTATTAGTGACGGAAGAGACAGAAGTTACGGCTAAGTTAAAACAAAAGTATAAAACAGAATATCTAATTTATGGTCCTAATAAAAATATATTTAAATATATCATAAATATCATATTGAATTTATATAAATGTATTCAAATTGTAAGAAAGTTTAAGCCAGATACAATTGTCTCTACAGGTGCTCAAATTGGTGGCTTTATGTGCTATATTGGCAAGATTTTTGGCGCTAAAGTAATTTATATAGAATCACTTGCAAAAACACAAACTTTATCTAAGACAGGAAAAAATATTTATCGTATTGCTGATAAATTTTATGTTCAATGGGAAAGTTTGGCTAAAAAATATGAGAAAGCAGAGTATTTAGGAAGGTTGATTTAAATGGTATTTGTAACAATAGGAACACAAAAACAACAATTTGATCGATTAATGAAATTATTAGAAAATTCAAAAGAATTAAAAAATGAGGATATTGTTGTTCAAGCTGGATATACTAAATATGAGAATGAGAATTGGAAAATATTAGATTTCATACCTGCTGAAGAAATTGAGAACTATATGAAACAAGCAGAATTTGTTATTTGTCATGGTGGTGTTGGTTCTATTTTTACAGCTTTAAGATTAAGAAAAAAAGTTTTAGTTGTACCAAGACTTGAAAAATATGGTGAACATATTAATGATCATCAATTAGAAATTTGTGAACAGCTAGAAAAAGAAGGATATATTCTCTATTTAAAGCAAGATAATGACTTTGATAAACTGGTACGTAAAGTAAAAAAGAGAAATGCTAAAATGTACAGAGTGGATCATTCTTTTTTAGATAAATTAAGAAAAGAAATATAAAAAATGAGAGGTTATAATGAAAAAGATAGAAAATAATGAATATTTAAAAATCATAATAGATATTTTGTTAATGATTGTTGGTTCGTATTTGGTTAGTTTGGGAACAAATGTATTTTTGCTTCCACATAAGATGACAACAGGTGGAGCTAGTGGAATTGCCACGATTTTGTATTATTTATTTGATATTCCGATGGGAGTATCGATTGTTTGTATTAATATTCCTTTATTTATCATTGCTTTTTTTGTTTTAGGATTGAAATTTAATTTGAAAACAATATTTTCAACCGCTTTGCTTTCTTTTTTTCTAGAAGCATTTAAATATGAGACTCTTGTTTTAGAAAACACAACAGATTTATTTACATCCTGTGTATTTGGTGGACTTTTGGTAGGACTAGGACTTTCACTAGTTTTAAAAGCTGGAGCAAGTACAGGCGGTTCTGATCTTCTTGCACAATTAATCTATAAAAAGACGAGTATTCAAAATTTAAGCAATATATTAGTTTGTATTGAAATTGTTATTATTTCTATTATCATTATTGTATTTAAAGATTTAAATATAGGGCTATATTCTATTGTATCTTTATTTATTTCTTCTAAAGTAATTGATGTTATTTTTACCGGAGTATATTATACCAAGGTAGTAACAATTATTACGAAAAAAACAGACAAAGTAATTGACGCTATTTTAAATGATCTAAAAAGAGGTGCAACAGTTACTACTAGTATGGGAGCACATTCTAAAGAAGAGATAACGACTATTACTTGTATTATTACAAGACCACAAATTGCTAAAATTAAAGAATTAATTAGACAAAATGATAGTAATGCAATCATGTATATTACAACTGTAAATGAAGCAGTTGGAAACGGTTTTAAAAGTTTTTAGAGGAGGATATATGGAGGAAAGAAAGTTAAAGCAAATTGCAAATGAAATAAGAAAAGATATTATTCAAATGGTTCATATGGCAAACTCTGGTCATCCAGGTGGAAGTTTATCTTGTGTTGAAATATTGGTATATTTATATCATGAGAAGATGAACTTA
Source organism: uncultured Clostridia bacterium (assembly GCA_944386605.1). GTDB lineage: Bacteria > Bacillota > Clostridia > TANB77 > CAG-465 > CAG-465. The sequence continues at coordinate 41,884 of CALXBS010000010.1, forward strand.
CAAGAAGATAATTTGAAAAATAGAATAGATAAATTTGTTTTGTCGAAAGGACACGCTTCTACCGCCTATTATGCAGTGCTTGCAAGTAAAGGATATATTCCCAAAAAAGATTTACTTTCTTTTAGAAAGATTGATAGTTATTTAGAAGGGCATCCTTCCAACAAGATTCCAGGTGTAGATGTTTCAAGTGGATCATTAGGACAGGGAATGTCTGTAGCAAATGGAATGGCTTTAAACAAAAAAATATCGCAAAAAGAAGGTAATGTTTATTGTTTATTAGGAGATGGAGAAATTGAAGAAGGTCAAGTGTGGGAAGCATTTATGACATCGCATAAATACAATTTGTCAAATGTTTATGCTATTATCGACTATAATGGATTACAAATTGATGGAACTGTGGAAAGTGTGAAAAAGTTGGATCATTTATTCGAAAAAATGACTTCTTTTGGCTTTGAAACTGTAACGGTAGATGGAAATTCATTTTCTAGTATACAAGATGGATTTTTGCAATTAAAAGATCCACAAAAACCAAAATGTATCATTGCTAAAACTATAAAAGGAAATGGGATTTCTTTTATGGAAAATCAAGTAAAATGGCATGGTAAGGGAATAAATGATGAGGAGTATATGTTAGCAATGGAAGAACTAGAAAAGGAGGCGCTATATGAAATCAACTAGAAAAGCATATGGGGAATTCCTAGTAGAATATGGAAAAAAGGATATCAGCATTGTTGTTTTTGATGCTGATCTTGCAAGTGCAACTCAAACAGCTCTTTTTAAAGAGAAATTTCCAGAAAGACATTTTGATATAGGGATTGCAGAGCAAGATATGGTAGGAACTGCTTGTGGAATGGCAATTGATGGGGACAAGAAAGTTTTTGCTTCTAGTTTTGCAATGTTTTTAGCAGGTAGAGCTTATGAGCAAATTCGAAATACGGCTGCTTATTCCAATATAAACATTAACTTTTGTGCAACTCATTCGGGAATATCTGTTGGAGAAGATGGGGCTACACATCAATGTATAGAAGACATTGCTTTAATGAATGTAATACCCAATATGAAAATTTTTTCTCCAGCAGATGAGGTTTCAACGAAAAAGGTATTAGAACAATGTATATTCCTTAATACTCCAAAATATATTAGATTAGGTAGAAAAGATACACCAGATATTTATAGTTTTGATGAGGAATTTCATTTGGGAGGTTCTAAACAATTCGGAAAAGGAACAGATGGAACTATATTTGCTACTGGTATGACAGTTAGTATTGCTTTAGAAGCAAAAGAAGAATTAAAAAAACTGGGAAAAGAAGTACGAGTAGTGGATTTATATAGTATAAAACCAATTGATGAGGAAAGAATTATTCAGTGTGCTAAAGAGACAAAAACTTTAATTTCTATAGAAGATCATAGTGTGATAGGGGGAATTGGAAGTATTATTGCGAATGTTTTGTGTCAAAAATTTCCAAAGAAATTGTATAAGATAGGAATAAAGGATGTATTTGGAACTTCTGGGGAAGCTACACTTTTGTATCAACAATTTGGATTAACAAAAGAACATATTATTCAAAAATTCACGTTAAAAACAAAAAGAAATAATTTTGTAACAAAAGAAAATATGATAAAATAGAATAGGTGAAAGAAATGAAAA
>CALXBS010000011.1 GCA_944386605.1 uncultured Clostridia bacterium
AATAACCATAAAAATACTGTAATAATAGATGTTTTTCGCTTTTTTCTGCTCTTTTTTTCCTCTTCCATATACTTTCTCCTTTCGTTTATCTTTAGTTTTTGCATTTTTATGTTATTTATTCTTTTTTGCACAATTAGACTACAACATAGTTTTTTGATGTTTTTAAAACTATGTTGTGTGTGTGTATGTATTTTTCAAATTTTACTTAACTTCTAAATTCCTCATATTTACTGTAATTTCAATATTTTTCTTGATTTATCATTCATATGAAATTTTATAAAAATATACATGTTATATACACATTATATACACTTTTTGTCAATATATAAGCAAGAAATCAATTAGACTTATTGTGCATATTTTATATACTTACTGTATTGACATATATTCTATTTGTGTTATAATATATATGGGGTTAGCATAAAAACCGATTATTTAAAATTATCTAAGAGCGAGAAACACCGCTCTTATTTTTTTGACAAAATGTGTAAAAATTTAATAATTTCTCTTGACATATACCGTACGGTATGATATAATATAAATGTAATAAGGAAGGAGGTGATTAAATGAAAAAGCTCAAAGAATTATTACAAAAGTTCTTGAATAGAACAAAAAAAGAGTCTACATTGCATTGGCCTGCAAATGTAGACAAATGGTTAGAAGATTACCCTAATCAATAACCAATATAGAGAAAGAGAAAACTCTTCTCTTTCTCTATTATATTATTTTAAAAAATATTTGTCAAGGAGGTCATTATGGATAAAAAATTTGCTTATAAAACACAATATCAAAAAGAAAATTTAAAACGTATTTATATTGATGTAAAAAAAGAAGTGGGAGAAGAATTTGATAGACTTCTTAAAGAAAATAATCAAACTAGAAGTGAAGTATTATTACCTATTATAAAAGAATATATTAAAAATGCAAAACAATCTTAAATTGTATAGTGTGTTATACTTTATATTTTATCATTGACATTTTTCTACTTTTTTCTTGACTTCATAGGACAAGGTTAGTATAATAGTGCTGGTGACGATATATGAAAACTTTTTTAGAAGATATAGCAAATAAAATTTCAACTACATTAGATTTTTATAAAGAACATTGGATTAGGTATTTATTTATATTATTACTATTATTTTCATGCTGCTTAGCGCTTATAATAAGTACTAATAAATATGTTCCATTTAACAATATAATACAGATTAATAATATATATAATAATAATGTACTGATTGAACAACAGCTTTATATATATGGATTATCTATTAATATTTGGCTATCTTTTATAACTATAATATCAATATTAATAGGTGGATTTTTTGGAATTTTTCAATATGATAAAAATAGAAAACAGCGCCAGCAAGAAAAAGGAGCTGAAATTGCTAAATTATTTTCAGAAAAATTATTGCTAAAATGTGAGATAGTAAGTCAAGTAATCAAATTTTCTAATTTATATGATTTTTTGAAAGTAGATTCTATTGATTTTTTTAACTTTAAAAACTTTGATATAAATGAACTAAGATATATATATTCAAATGATGATTTTCCAACAGAGTACAAACAAAAATATAAAAAAGCAAATTTAAATAATATATACTATTATTTACTAGAATGTAGAAATAATCCTCATATAAAGAAATATAGTTTAGATGAAATACCTAATTATAATATAAAACAGATAAATAAAATATTTGAAACGAATACTGCTTCTTTTCTTCCACATCTTTTTTCAGAACTCATAAGTGAAACTTTAAATGAGTTAGAATATGTATGTATGAACATATCTAGTCAAGCCGCTGGTTCAAAATTTATATATCAGTCTTTGCACCAAAGCTTTATACGAACAATACGTATTTTAGCTGCTGATATATCTTGCCTAAACAAAGGAAAATACTCTGATAAATTTTATACTAACATAATATATGTATATAATAGTTGGGGAAATCTTTACAAAAAAGATTTAGAAAAAGAAGAAAAGAAAAGAAAAAAAGCAAATAAAATATTAAATCCAAAAATAAAGAAGATTTAAAAAAATCTTCTTTATTTTATTATTTATCATCATCCTTAACTATAATAGGTACATCTTCCATCCAATCTTGATACATATTACATCCCTCCTAAGATAATTATATCTTTATAAAAATAATATATCATATTTTCCTAAAAAGCAATATTTTTCTCAAAAAATATTATATTTTTCACATTTATATCATATTTTTAATGATATAATAAGATCACCTGTCAGGGATTAGAAGATTACCAAATGACTAACTATAATATTCATACTACTAACTATATCTTTTTAGTATGATCTAAACAGATCCATCCTGCTCCAGATTTCAACTTGCCCCAGTTTCCTTTTTCTTCTACTATTGTATATTTTCCTTTGTCTCTTATACAATGGTTTTCATGTGAGGCTATAGGATAATCAATTCCAGGACCAGTTCGAACATTTAAAGCGTCTACAGTTACTTGTACGATATAAGGAACACTATCTTTAATATTTTTTTGATTCTTAGGTCTTAAAAATACTGGATTTCCGTATACATAATCGTGCCATACTTCCTCTAATTGTCTTGTATTGCTCCAATTTTGCTCTATACACTTGTATCCGTTTAAATCAGCTGGGCCAAGGCAGATTGCCACATGTCCATATTGTCCTAGATCCCTAAATACAACAATATCTCCTTTTTGTACAATAAATTCTGGATAGTTTTCTATTACTTCTACATTGTTCATAATATTAGGATTTTTTAATATATTCTTTGCACAGTCTGCACCTACATTTTGTAATTTGAGTACGTTATTACAATAATAATTATACAAATCCATGCATTGTTTACCATAATAACCGATCGGTGTCTACACCATTCATAGCTTTTAAGTTTTCTACAAATCTACTAAATTTCATTAAAATCACTCCTTAGTTTACAATAATCGGCTTTTATATTTCGATTTTAAGCCGTTTTTTTAAGAGGGGTATAGTAATTACACCCCTTTATTTTCCTTATTTTTAGCTAATTTACTTAAATCGTAAATTCCACCTGCACCCATTGTAGCAAATACGCATGTAAGTATTGTTTCTAATGCAGACATGTTTTCTACATTAAATACTATACAAACTATACTTGCTAAAATTGTAATAATAATATTCTGTAATGGAATCCATTTTGAATCTACATTAAGCAACTTTGTTATTTCACCTGCTAACAATGTCAAGGCAGTAACTATAATTCCAACACTTATACTCATATTTTCTCACCTACCTTTCATTTGCCATTTTTTCTAAATTTTCTTCAATAAAGAATTTTAATTTTAATATTTCATTGTTTTCTTCTTTTTTAAAATCAACACAATCTTTTTGACAATATTGTAATGCTAAAAAACCAATCGGTTCTTCATATTTATTACTTAAAACAATATCATAAAAAGACTTTACATCTTGTGACTTTTTTAATTCATATGTTGCTGGCATGATATCTTTTAACTGCTCTAAATCGTTAAATTTTAATTCACCTTTATCTAGCAACGTTCTGATAAATACAGGTATACAACTTAAAGGCACTGATTGAAGCTCTTTTTGATGTCCTTTTACCCCAGCACGCAATACTTCATAACTGCATGACGTTTTAAGAGCACTACGACCATTTGCATAGTGCCCTCCATTATGGAAATCATAGATCTGAACTCTATCTGCTTTTAAAATCTCTTTTACTTTTTCTAATCTATTGTTTATCTCTATATTTATTGAACATTGATTTTTTATTTTTTTAGGTAAGCTATCTTCAATTTCTTTTTTAGCTTTAATAAGATTGATTATTAATGTTGCTACCGCTGTTATAAACGCTGTTAAACTTATTATAATTGTTGTTATTTGTTCCATATTATACCTCTTCTTCCGCAACAATGTTTTCAGTTTCTTCTACAAGTTCCCAAGCGGATGGATAATCATCTGGCGTCCATATACATCCATTTAATACACATATATACTTCTTTTCTTTATACGTTATTTTATCTCCTATTTTGTAAGCGTCATGACTTCCTAGAGGTTGTTTATATTCTGGATATTCTTCTGACTCTTCGTCTTTAAATACAACTTTTTCTAATTTCTCTAAGCGCTCAAATACTTCTTCAAATATTTTTTCATTAGAAGCATAACTATTTTCAGCTACTGCATTTTCTCTTGCTAAAGAAATAAGCGACGTTTTTTCTTCGTCGCTCAATTTACTTTCTAACCACAAAACATCAATTTTTTTTAGCATATCTTCTAATTTATAATTCTTTTCTAATATTACATTTTTTATTAATTCATACATATTAGCTTCCTCCTAATAAATTCAAAATTTGACTTTCTAAATTTGAAACTCTAGTTGTCAAATCTTCGTTCTCTTTTTTAGTCTCTTCAAATGCTTTTGAGAGACTTTTATTATATGTAAATGATAAACTACCTTTATCTATAAAAACGTTGTTTAAATCATCATACAATTTGAATTTATCTAATTCCTGTTGTACTTCTTCTGATAAAGGTTCTTCAACTGGTGTTTCTACAACATAATAAACTTTAACAGGTGTTCCTGCTTGATATAGTGCTTGTAATTTAGCTTTCCACTCCTCAACCGTGCTAAATTGCAAGCATTTAAAAAATAAATTGCTACTCTCTAAATATCTCTGTATAGCAAATTCACCATCCTGCAAAAGATTATACATTCCACTATTTATACTATTAAATTTAAAATAATTACATATTCCTTGTCGATTATCTAAAGGAACTTTTATGTTTGTAAATTTTGCAAGATGAAACATTCCTGTTCCATAAGACATCTGCCAATTTTCTGTTCCAATTAAAACCACTTCATGAACTAATTTATTTTGTACTTTATTTTCTCTATCAATAGTATCTGCATATCCTTCTAGAGCTTTATTTTCAAGTGGTACTGTCACATTATTTATATTATAATATTCTTCATAATCAACATCATAATAACTTATCATTATGTTCTTTACTTCTAAAACTGCTGATGTTGCAGTACCTATTTGAATCCATATGTTTTTTAAGTTGAAATTTTCTTCTAATTCAACTTTAAATTTTACTCTTGTCCAGTTCGAAGAAATTTGAAGACTTCCGACAGAGTCTAATTTAATAACATCAGCTAAATAGTCATTAAATCTTGCTATATTAAGACTACTAGCAGTTCCAGATACAAGTCTCACATCAAAACTTAAATATACATTATTCTTTATTAATAACATAGGATAATTTAATTTAAAATTTCCAAAAGAATTTAAAGCATTTGTTGTTAAAATTTCATCAGATATTGTTACATGATTTGTTGATGTTACTTTAGATAAATCAAATAAATTATTTTTAGTTATCTGTATATTTTGTTTATTTGCTACTTTTATTTCAGATAGATATTCTAAACTTGGACTTGCTCCATATTGTTCCCAAACTGGGATTGTTTCTCTTGTATATTCCCCTTTAACTAGCATAGGAAAAACTGTTACATTATTAACTGTGACACCTGCAGGTACTTTTATTTCACAACCTAGGTTTATTTCAGTAACATTAGGATTTAAAAGATAATTATAAACTCCTACACTTTCTCCATATTTAGCTCCAACTGAATAATAATTCATATAGCAATCGCTTGGCAAACCATATGTTATAAATGTATATTTACTATCATTAGAAACTTTATTTGAATACTGGCAAGAAAAAGTTGCCAAATCAGTAGCTGTTCCATTTATAGTTATACTTCCATCACCATTATCAGTAAAACCCATTCCATTACTTGTTTTTGTTGTATTTGTATATGGATATTTAAGAAAATTATATCCTTCTCTTGTTTCTTGTGTTAATTCTGTTCCTTTAATTTTTAAATTCTCTACTTCATCATTTTCAGCATAGACTTGTGCTTGACTCTCATCTTCAACTTGTGTTTTTAAAGCACGTGCATATTTACTGTCCGAGATTTTTCTTTCACTTAAATTATTTTCTTCTACATATTCCTCTATAGAAATATTATATTTAAAATCAAGTTTTAAATCTTCTACAAAAATATTATTTATTCTTTTAAAAAGTGGCAAATCTATATTTTCTATATTTAATTCTTCTGTATTTTCTATAGGATATAAAAATTCTGCAACATTGTTCAATAATTTATTTTTTAATGCCGTAATATGTTCTTGATATGTGCTTTCAGATGTAGTTCCAAGTTCTTCTAACGTGATCCAAAATCTAATTTTTTTACTTGCAGTACTTCCTGCTAAATCATTTGTTATTGTAGATAAAATATCATTGTTTCCTAAATTTATTTTTAAATCATTAATAACTGGTGTTAAAAATTGAACTCTATTATCATCAGTAGCATTTACAGTAAATCCAGTATTAGAATCTACTTTATATATATTAAGATTTTTTATTACTTTATTATCTTTAATATAGTTTTTATATCCTTTAAAATTTCCTATAAATTTCCCTTCTGGTAAAGTAAGCTCATCTTCATATCCATTGTAGTGTTCAAATTCTGTTGCAGTATTTCCTATTTCTAGTTGAATATCATATAATACATTTTCATAAGGTGAACCTAAATTTCCAGAAAGATAAATTTCCCCATTATGTTCTGGTGTAAATGTTGAATATATCCTATTGCCACTTGAATAATTCATATTTTTTAATACTTTATACTCTTTGCCATTATATAGATTTCTAACTTGTATTTGATTTACACCTGTATGCTCTGAGGAACAATTAAAAGATACAGTACATTCTTTACCAGCAATTGCCTTAGCAATTTTTGCGTTAGTTGTGTTAATATACCCATTTGTAGTACTAACATTGTTTAGATAAGCTAGATTTTTACCACTATTTCTTATTGATATATTTTTTATCATATTTTCAAATTCACTAGGATAATTCAACGATGGGCTTGCTCCAAATTTTTCATATTTTTTTTCTTCTGTGCCTTCTACTAACATTAAATATATAGTAAAATTTTCAAATACTGTATTTGCTAAAACCCATGCGCTTATTCCGATTTCTGTAGTGTTTGTTGGATTAAAATTCTCTACCGTAATAGATTTTTCCACAGAATTTTCTACACTTTCTAAAACTAACGTATTATCAGCATAATATCTCTTTAATCCAATATTGCTAAATCTACCTTTTCCAGTCGTTTTTATTGATAAAGTCATTGTTTTTCCTACAAGTTCAGACACCTCTAAATATTTTGATAGTGGAAAATTTTTATTAGATAAGTTTGTTCCATTTAGCGTAATACTTCCATCTCGATTTTTTTCTACAGTAACTCCATTTAATTCATAAGGAAAAGTTTCATTAGTATTTAATAAATTATACCCTTCTCTAACCTCCTGTGTAATCTCAGACAAATTCGACTCAATCTCAACATCTTTCATGTATCCATCGCTATCACATTCTACTTGTCCAAATTCCTCAACAGTTATCACTTCACTATCTATTGCTCTAGCATACTTTTTATCACTTAGTATTCTTTCTTTTTCAAGACTGTTTTCTACAGATTCTTTTGCTGAAAGCGTTTCATTTTTTGCTACTAAAGTATCATCATAGATAGATTGTGTATCAGATTTGATTTGCTCTGTATCTGCTTTAGTAGTTTCAATTGAACTCTTCATACTAGATACTTCATTTTTCATAGTTTCAACTGATATTTTATCATTAGATGTTTGAGTAGCATTCTTCTTTGCAATATTAGCTTGCTCTATTGCAATGTTTGCTTGCTTAGTAGCTTCATCTGAATTATCTTTTACTACTTTTGCAGTATTATCTATCTCTAATTTTGTTTCATCTATTTCTTGTTTTAAAGCATTTATATTCTTTTCTATATTAGTTACATTACTTTCACTTTTAGAAGCATTATTTGCACTATTTTGTGCATTTTGTTCACTTACTTTTGCATTTGTTTCAGATGTCTCAATAGACTTTTTCATAGATTCAATTTCTGATCTATCTTTAGAAACTTCATTAGCTATTTCGTTTATCTCTTCTTTTCTTTTATCTGCATTTAAATTATAATCATCTATTCCAATCTTAAAGATTTCTTGTAACTTTGCTAAATAAATTTCGTAAGAAGATGGATCTATTTCATTTGAATTTTCAATTTCAATATAATATGATCCTGCTCCTAAATTAAAAGATATTAAATTCGTTGTTACTCTTTGTAATAATTTTTCTTCTTGAATTTTTTGACCATAAACTCCAACAAAAAAATTTTTTCTAAAAGAATTTTTTTGCAGTACTTCGTGAGGCACTACACAACTTCCTTCAATGATATCACTTTCAAATACTTTTTGTTCATATTCATTATTTATTACAAAAACAGCTTTTTTTACATTTAATTCATTCCAATTAGAATCAAAATCAAAATTTAATATCACATAGTTATAACTGCCTGATATTATAGAATCTACATTATCCTCTTTTTCAATTTTATTTTGAGTTATTTTAAAATTTAATATAAGATTATTCATCTTTCACCTCGTAAATTTGCAAAAAATTGCTACCTTGTCTAACATTCAAACTTATATCGTTTTCTACTTCTATTTCTATTCTTATTTCATCATCTTCTTGCAAAGCAACTATTTTTGAGTTATTAACAGTGTCCCAGTCGCTTTTTTGAATTGCTGATAATATCACCTTTTCTTGATTGTTTCTCGCAACAATAACCTTTATTAATTTATAAGGCTTATTACTTGAATACATAAATTCTACTGAAAAACTTATTAAAGCATTCATATTTTTATTGACTGTTATAATACCATTTTCATACGTAAAGTTTTGGTTTTCTTCAACTATATCAAAAATTAATTTACTTGAATTAGTTGTAAAACTTTGACTTTGTGACTTATATAAACTAATTTTACTTTTAGTATAAAGATCATTTATATTTTTTTTGATTTGGTTCATATCACTAGCAGTAACTTTGTTTTCATCAGGCAAATTAGAATTAGTATTAATGTCTACTTTATCATTATATGTTATCATTACATCACCTCTATTTTTTGAGAAATTTTATAATATTTTTGAGAAACTAAATTTATATCTATATTCAGAAAAATAATATCTAGATTGTTGTTACAAATTTGTATTTGTTTTATATCTTTATTAGCTTTAAAAACAGAAGTTATCGTTGCAACATTTTCATTTATTGTAATATTTGATATATTTATACTTTCAAAAGAATTATCACTAAAAATTAGTTTTACTTTATTTACATAAAAATCTTTATATTTTTTATTCATAATACTATTTACTAATTTTTTATTTAAATCAGGATTTAGTTCACTCTTTACTATATTTTCATTATTAAAAATATAACTATAAATAAAGTTAATGAATAAATTTTCATATATGTTTTTCTCTATAGATTTAGCTTCTTGTAGCATTTCTAAATTAGTTTCAGAAACTAAAGTTTGCTTAATTAAATCAATGTCGTTTAGCACTGAATTTTCAATATTTGCAGTTGCCATTATAACATTTTCATTTGTACTTAAATTATATAAATTTTTAGAAAATAATAATTCATTTGTATTATTATAGATGTTTACGTAACTTGGTTTTAAACAATTTAATTCATCTAAAACATTTAATTCTGATTTTACATAATAAGTTGTATTGCACTGATTAGCTACTTGAACATAAAAATTATATTTATTATTTTCTTTATTAATAATAAATACATTTAATCCAACAAGTTCAGAAATTTGAGCTTCACAAACTTGTTCTTCTATTATTTCATTATTTTCTAAAATACTTCCGATTTTTATTTCTAAAGTTGAATCATTTACATCTTGTGAAATTGTTTTATAAATTATATAAAATATCTTATAATCAACTTTTTTTAAGCTTATTTTTGAAGGCAAACTAATAAAATCTGCTACATCTGTATATATTAAGCTAACAATATTATTTTTTTTATGGAAAATAGAAAAAGTTTCTTTACTGTTAGAAGTTTGACTTATAGCATAAAAGCTTTCATTTTCAGATATTATTTTCCCATCCGCACTTTTCATATTAGCAATTTCACTACTAACATAAAAATTTGTAAAGCTATTATTCGAAAATTTTATTTCTGTATAATAATTCATTCCATTACTACTTTTAAATCCACAACAAATAAAGTTTAAATTATCTTCTTGCCAATTTACAATTGCGTCTGTAGTTAAGAAATATGGATACTCATTTGTTAAAAACTCATTCCATTCGTTTTCACTACCAACTTTTATTTTTAGCAATGTAACTAATAAATTATTAACATAATTTTCGTCTGGTACAGTAGAAAAAATTAAATATTCACTAGCAATTGGATTTTTTCTTAATAAAGTAAAATTGTTAGCTTGTTGCGTATAAGATTGTAAATTATAACTTTGCCTTAAAATCACTTTATAATCTCCATCCGATTTTAAAAAGAAATTATTTAACATAATAAAACGTTTCACACCATTTTTGTTATCAATCCCGAAAATTTGATTTTTCTCATCTTTTTCTAATATCATAAATTCGCTAAAATCTGTTCCAGAAGAAAATTGCTTTAAATTCTTTAATATATTAAAATCTCTATCAAATAATATAATAAATCCTTTTGTGTTATTTGATAGCATATAATATCCATAAACAGCAATAAAATCTTCTACTTCTAAACTACCTTTAATATAATATCCTTCTGAAAAATTTACTTTTAGATATGAATTTAAATTATTATTTATACTTTTTATTTCTTGAAAATTTGGAATATTAGAAATATCATCTAACTCCAATTTTCCACAAATAAATTTTAAAAGTTTATTTTTAAATGCTTCTGTCATTTTTTCACCTTTTTTAATTATTTAATGGTACTTGCAATCCAGTTTGTAAGATATTATCTGATTCAATATCTATCTCTTCTATTTTTAAATCTTTAAAAATAATATCTATTTTTTTCATAATATCAATATTTCTATCTACAAATTCATCTTTTTCTATGTTTCCTTTTGCTTTTCTACGTTGATTATCAAAATAATTGATACTATTTTCTGCATTGAAATTTCCTGAAAGTTCATAAGTATAGAAAGTTATTATCTCTTCATTTGCTTGAACAACTTCTATCGTCTTACTTTTTACTAAATACTCTTTAGATAAAAATTCTAAATCTTTAACATCTATATCAAATTTTACTTTATGACCAAGACTTAAAATATCTTTATCTTTAGTTTTTATTGTTAATAAAACTTCAACTTTTCCTTTGAATTTTAGATATGTCTGAGCTACTTTCAAAAGTTGATCTTTAATTAATAAATCATTTCGATCTTCATATCTAGTAATGACACCACTTCTGTTTAATGAAGTTGCAATTCTTTGTGATTCTGTTATATCATATACAACTTCTCTACTTTTAATAATTGAAGTATAATTTACTTCAATTTTAGTTCCAACGCTGTCAATATTTAAATCTTCATTTTTATAAAATATATTTGAATTACTAGTATAATAATAATCTGCATAAATTCCTAAATCTTTCTCAGATTCAGTAGCAACTATTTTATTTTCTCGATTTACTTTCAAAGAATTTATAGTTGCTATTTTTTGTGACATAGAATATACATTATCATATCCATTCGCATAAACATTTTCTATTACATCATTTTCAGAATATACATTTTCTGATATAATTTCTTGTTTATTTCTATAATCATTTGAATTAAATGAAAAATACATATCTACAATATTATTTTCTTCAAAATATTCAGCAGTATATTTTACATTCTCATCTTCTTCTAATTCTTCTATATCATAAAAATCAATCGCAGTTGTATCTTTATCAATAATTCTTGTAGTCCAAAGCGTACCAGAAATTTCAGATAAATATTGCAATACGTCAAAAGCTGATTGATCTAATGTAGAATAAGCTCCGATTATAGAAGTATCTGCAAAATTTAAATTTCCAACTACGAATCCATATTCAGAAACACTATCAATTACTTTTTCTATTGCCTCTTTTACTGTTTTATCTTTTATAACAAAATCTAAATTTTTACCTTCTGTTAATAAAGTTTTAAAATCTAATGCTTGTATTGTTGCAAATTTTGGATATCTTGGATTTAAACTTAAATTTCCACTATTTTTACTAAAACCGCAAAAATATAATTTTTCGTCTTTATAAATATCAACTCTTGTATATGATTTTGGTACATAAAAATTATTTACATAATCTTTTGAAACTTCCCAATTTGCTGGATATACATTGTTCAATATAACGGAAGAAGTGTTTAAAAATTCTTCTTTTATACTAAAATTTCTTGAAATAATTACTTCTTGTTCATCTATATAAACTTTAAACATCTAAACACTCCTTTATCTTCCGTAATTGTAAGAATTTTTTGAACCATTTGAGAAAGTTTTTGTTTGACTTACTAATTGCCCTAATGGGTCAAATTCCATACTATTATTTACATATACATTTACATTTGAATGATAGTTATTACTTGTGCTATTTTTTAATTGAGGTGATACATCAAAAGTACTACTAAAAGCTTTATCTATATCAGATTCCATGCTTTCAATTCCATCAATCCATCCTTCATCTATATTAACACCAACGTCAAACATTACTTTTGAAGGTGAATGTATACCAAAAATACCAAGTATTCCATCTATAATACCACTTGCAAATCCTGATATTTTTTCCCAAATCCAGCTTGCCATGCTTTTGATTCCGTTCCCATAAGCCCAAAACTAAATTTACACCTATATCCCAAATCATCGAAGGCAAACTAGCTAGTCCTTTCAAAATAGCAATTACAATTTCTGGCAAAGCCATAACTAATTGAGGAATAGCTTGTAATATTCCTGCAATCAATTTAACAATTAATTCAATTCCCATTAAAACCAATTTCGGCAAATTATCTACTATTGCACTAATTAATTTATCTATAATAACAGGAATTTTTTCAATTAATATTGGAATAGCTGAAATTAATCCATCTGCTAATCCCATAACCAATTGAATAGCTGCGTCTATTACTAAATCAATATTTTCTAATATTCCTAAAACTAATGTAATCACACATTGAATTGCTTGTGGAATTAGTTGAGGCAACATTGAAGCAATACCTTTTATCAATTCACTAAGTACTGTAATTCCAGCTTGTAAAATTTGTGGCAAATAAGTTATTAAACCTGTAATCAAAGATTGTATTGCTTGTAATGCAATAGGAACCAATTGTGGCAACATAACAATAATACCATTAATTAATTCAGTAAGAATTGTTATTCCAGCCTGCAAAAGCTGTGGTAAATAAGTTATTAAGCCATTCGAAATTTGTGTTAAAATCTCTTTTCCTAAATTTAAAAATTCTGGTAAAGCTTGCATAAATCCACTCATCAAATCTGGAATAGCCTCTTTAACTATACGAACTATATTAGAAACTACATCTGTTGCAGTTTCAACTACCTGATTTAAATTTCCTGAACCACTCAAAAAATTATTCCATGACGCACTTAAAGATGACATACTTCCTTGCAAAGTATCAGTAGCTTCATTTGCAGTTGTTTCAGTAATTCCTAATTCTTCTTGAATTACATGTATTGCTTGATATACATCATTTAAACTTGATATATCATATTCAATACCTGAAATTGCAGTTGCGTCTTGAAGCAATCTTTCCATTTCAGCTTGTGTTCCGGCCGTAACCTAATTTAAGGTTATCAAGCATAGTATAATTTTGTTTAGCAAATCCGTTGATAAGCGTCTTGAATAGATTCTATTGCTGTTCCCATCTTATTAGCATTATCTGACATATCTATAATAGCCATGTCAGTAACCTCAGCTGCTTTGATAGTATCATTTCCTAAACTCTGCAAAAGACTAGCACTAAAACTTGTTGCAGTTTTCATATAGTCTATTGCTGATAAACCAGCTGTTTTGTAAGCTTTGTTAGCATTTTCTATTACTGTTTCACTTGCATTTCCAAGCTCATTAACAAAAAGTGTTTCTATACCACCTACCTGTTGCTCGAGTTCACCTCTAGCGTTAACACTTGCAGTTACTAAACCTGCAAACGCTGCAGTTACTGAAGCAGTTGAAGCCATTATTCCTTTTGTAATACCACTTACACTTTTTTTAAGACCACTTGCAATATTTGAAGAGAATTTATTAATTTTCTTTTCATTTTCTTTTAAGTTCTTATCTAGATCCTTTGAATCTCCTTTAAATTCAAATTCAATTTCTCCGTCCCTTTGTAGCCATAGTTATCACTTCCTAACTATGTAGCAGACACTTCTTCACCTTTTCCGTTAATATTGAGTACTAACGAATATTCTGCTGAATCTTCAGCAGCACCACCTAAATCTGAAAATTCTAAGTTGACAGGTACTTGATATTTTTTATAAGTTAAAACACCTTCTTCAACAGCTTCAATTAATTCAAATTGCACTAATTGATTATTAAATTGAGCAACAGTGCCTTGTTTAATCAAAGCATGAATATTACCTAAAGTTTTCTGAATTGCAACATTATTCATATCAATCTTTACTGTACATTCAATTGCTAAAGAAACACCAGTAATAATACTTCTTTTGATTGCGTCACAAAACACAAAAAAGTCTTGTTTTTCGAAATCTGTTGTCAATCCAACTTCAGATGTAGTACACATTTCTGTAAATGTAGGCGTTGAAGTTGTTCCTGTATTTAAAGCTAATTTTTTTATAATTTCTCTATTATTTAAGAAATGTTGAAAATTTATCATTTTATATGTTCTCCTTTCTAAAAACCTTTGTTATAATGCATTGAAGAGTCAGCATATAGCTGACTCTTCTAATATCTTGATAATTTATTGTTTGTGGGTTTGAATATTGTTTAAAAATCATTTTCCATTTATCTTTATATTTTTTATTTTCTTCTTCTACTTGATAATCACGATATACACTTTGACCTATTAAATGCCCTAATAAACTAGCAGTATTTTTAGCTTCTCTTATTGAATCTGAAAAAATATTAATCTCAAAATAATCATTTAATGAATCAACATTTCCAAAAAAAACGACTTTTTCCCCGTCATTTTCCTGAACGACAATTACTTTAGTATCTCTATAATTTGTGCTATATTCAGATTTAACAATATAATCGTTTTCAACTAATTCAGATATATAGTCTATTAAAACATCTAATTTTGTTATCTTTTTATTTGATTCCATATCTTTTTATTGCCTCCGTTTTAATTTTTGATCCTTTCTTTTTCCATGTATCTTCATACCAGAAAGACATAGTTCCAGGCTCACTCCAATTAACAGATGAAACTCTATCTTCTAAGTCCCATATATATGAAGAATAATCGGTATATGAGCCTATAATATATGAACTATCTCTTTTTCTAACACCTGCAGAGTCACTAGTTAATCTTGTATCTCCGTCTAATTTAGGTATTTTTTTAATAGATGAATCTAATGTTATTCTTGCTATAGCATACATAATCTTGTCAGGCGATTTCTCTACTATTTCAAGATTTTTCTTTATAAATTTTACTTTCGCTTGAACTCTCATTATTTTACCGCCAAAACATTAAATTCAACTCTATTAAATATCCAAGCACCTTGTACTTTTAAAATAGAGTATGTTTTCTCTCTAAATTTTAATTGATCACCTTTTTGTGCTAAACATAGACGATGTACTATAAAATAGCCTTGAGCTTCTGGTACTGTTTGTAAGCCAAATTTTACAAGTTCATCCACTCCAAACGGACAAACTTTAATAGGTATTTCTCTTATATCTTCATCATCATAATAGTTTTTACTAGGCTTTCTATTTCTCATTACTAAAATTGCTTTCATACCATTAATTAGAAACATTAATATCCTCCAAATGGTATATTTAAACTCATATTTGAGTTCATTGTATTACCTCTGTACAAAAATCCAGCATTTGCTAAAATTCGTAATGCTAAAGTAGAATAATCGGATTTTAATTTTGCTTTCATAGGTCCTGCAGATAACTCTTTATCAAAGTCCACAAAAGGTATATCATGCTCTAACATAAATCGTAATTGTTCCATAGAAGCCTCTTTAACAGAAAAAGGGACGTTGTTTTCGTCCCAATTTTGTCTATATCGTAATCCTATTTTTGAAAAAATCATTTCACAAACCCAATCGATTTTATATGATGATATATCAAACTCATCATATTCAATATACTTCGTTTTAAATTCCTCTATTGTGAAGTATCTCATGTTATCACATCCTTGTTAATCAGATACTGTGATTTTTCCTATGTAAGGTACTCCATAATTTCCATTAGCGTCCGCACCAAAGATAGATACTTCAAAAATGCCGCTTACTGTTGGTGTACCACTAACTTGTCCAGATGTTTCATTAATAGTCAGTCCTGCTGGCAACCCAGTAGCAGAATATTTCACTACACCAGATCTATCAGTTGGATTTACTGCAGTCATAGCAGTGCTTTTGGTCAATTGTGGTATAGTATATGTGCCTGTTGTTGGCAATGAATTAACAAGCTTTATTATAGCTTCTGGTCTTACTACTTCTGCGCCAAATAAAATATTTCCTTCAAGCACATAGTAACCAGGAAAACCAGGATAATTTCCAGGAAATTCACTCATTGTAGTAAAATATAAATCTCCTACTGCAGCAATTTCATTTCCAAAATATCCTTTAACATTTGATTGTAAAACTTTTGAGTTAATTTGAAACATATCAATTCCATATGCATATGCAAATGTACCTCTATCAATGGCTTCAACACCTGTTCTAGTTTCGTATTTTATTATTGAAGTAAGAGCAGATACCATTCTTGCAAACTCAATTGACTCTAAGCCTAGCATATATCCATCGTAGACATCTCTATCGAATAAAACAGCTTTTAATTCATTTACAATGTCTATATAGCCTTCTTTGTTTGTTGGAGACCATACTTTACATTGCCCGTTAGTATATGCCATAGAGCCATCACTAGCTCCATTTATTCGATTGTTTAATTTTTTATATCCATATATATCAATTTTTTTTGCTAAAGCAGAGTCTTTTGATTTAATTTGATCTTCGATGACACCCATTACAGCACTGTTTGTAATTATAGGTGATACTCTAAAACTATAATCCATTGCAAGTTCTGTTAAATTAACAAAAGATGGGTTATATTTAGCAAGTTCAGGTGTAAGAGGATTCATTATTTCAGGAGTCTCTCTCTCATTAACAGTTGTATCTGTTGTTTTTACTATTTCAACTATTGGTGTACTTCTATTTGTTTGCATATAAGAAGTATTTAAAAAATTCATAAATGTAGATTTATAATACAAGTTCATATAAGCTCTTTGTGCTACTGCTTGTAAATCTACGTTTAAAGTTGCAAAATTCATAAATTATTCCCCTTTCTTGTAAAATAAATTACTTATTGATGTATTTCTAGTTATTTTTACATCTTTACGATGTTCATTAGCATTGCCACCAAATTCTCCGTCAGGCGGAGTTTCTGGCTTGATAGGAGTAGTTTCTTTAAAGTAAGTATTTTTAAACTTTTCTGCTATTCCTGCAATAGCTTTTTCATCGTCTTTTTCATCTGCATAAAGACTTTTTCTTAATTTAGAAATTTCATCAAAATTTTCTTCTTTAAATCCATGTTTCATCATTTTCATTTGTAGAGTTAAAGTAGCATTTTTTTCATTTACAGCATTAAGACTTTTTACAGTATCGTTATAAGTATTTTCTAATTGTGAATATTTATCTGTTGCATTAGTATTAGCAGTATTTACTGCTTCTTCTATTTTGGTTTGCACATCATTATCAGACACATATCCTTTACGCAAATCCTTTTCTAGTGATGTAATATCTACATCATCATCAGTAATTTTAATTTCTTTATTTTTTAAGTATTTTTCAATCATTTAATTTTTCCCTTCTTTCTATATAAAAAGAATCTCTTTAAAGTTTTTCTCGAGATTTTGACAGTTTATTTAGAATGGTCATACCAGCTACTGGACCATTTAAAGAGTTTCTTTTAATTGTCTTCTTTTCGCTCTATAAGCTTTTAATTTCTTTTTTTCTTTTTGAAGTTTATTTGTATCATTTATTTCTTCATATATTTTTGCATTGTTATTAGCTTTATCTATTTCTCTATCTAAAGCCTTTATTTTTTGCTTTATTTTGTATTTTTCTTCCCATTCAGCAGAATTATATTTATCTGCTTCTATATCTGTAATACCTTCCCAATATAGTAAAAACGAATGTTTACAATTAGGATGTCCTACTCCACCCAAAATTGCGATTTGTTGCGAAGGATAAACTTTACTCTTTCCACTTATAGAATAAATTTTGCCCTGAAATTGCATACATTTTGGACAAGCAAATGTATGTGCTGGCAAATATACAAGATCATTATTTAATACTTGTGAATCATACAAAGTTCTATTCCAAGCAGATCTTGTTAAATTTGTATTAAAAAGCATACTACAATAACTTGCAACAGTATGAAAACTATGTATTGTTCCATTTTTATTAAAATAAGGTATAGTTTGCTGAGCTTTATCATAACTTGACATATAATTACTTAAATAAGCCTCTTTATTTATTTCAGTATCTAACATTTGCAATTTACTTTCATAATTTTTTATCATGTCTTGCATAAATTTATCTGTTAGAGTTTTAAAAGCTTTTTCATCTACAAGTTGATTTAAATAGTCTAATTTTATATCTTCGATAGTTAAATCATTTTTGTTAAGTTGAGATACCATTTTTTCAAGATCTTTGATACTTCTATTCATAAAATCAAAATTTAAATTTTTCCATACCCCTTTTAAAATTTCCTCAAATTCTACTACAGACTTCCCCTGATATAAATAGTCAAAAAAATAAAGCTTACTTGAAAGTAGCTTTTTAAAATAATTTGTTTGAAATAAATATACTTTTTCATCAATAAATACATCTATATCTTTCATTAAATTTCACCAAATTTTATATTTTCTATGCTTTTCTTTTCTTCTTCATTATTTTGTTTTATCATTTCTTCAGCAGAAACATCATCATCGATCATTTTATTCAAAATAGGAGAAGCTATTTTTGCTTTATACACGTATGGAATACTGATAGCACTTTGTAATTTATTTAAGATTTGTATTTTTTTCATGTCATCAAATTTCTCATTTGGACCATAATCCCAAGAAATTTTTTGTGGAATAGTATTTATAATAATAGATAAACATTGTTGAGCTATTATTATATTAGTGATAAGTTTATTTATTTGGGGCTCCAATTGTCTTTTAATACCTTCGATAGTCATGTCGCTAGGATTTTTTGCTAAATTAATATTATCTACATTCATGTAATTATCTTTCTCATATCCAAACGAAGCAGGACTTAATCCACTATTTTGTATAACTTGGTAATCATAAAATTTAAATGTTTCTATATATTCTTTTATTCTAATATTACCTTGTAAAAATTCAAATAAAGAATCGTCTCTATCTCCTGGAAGTAAAGTAAAATAATCTTGTAACTTTCCAACAGTTAAAGTCTCTACTTTATAGTGCGTGCTGGCAGGCTTCCAAGTCGTCACTATATCGTTTGTTTGATAATGTTGAGAAGTAACTATTCTAGTTTTAGTTTTATCAATTTCATCTGCCATTACATTTATAACTTCCATTTCAGCATTCAATAGCTTTTCACTATCTTTAAAGAACTCTTGCCCTATATCTATATTAATTAAGCACTCGTATGGAAGTATATATGCCTCTTTATAGTTTTTATCTAAAGCTCTATTAAATTTTTCTATAGATATTTCTGTCTCTTTATTATCTTTTCTAGAGAACTCATACGCTTTAAATTTTAAATAACTCATACCGTTTTTTAAGTCTATAATCCTCTTTAATAAATAGTCTTTTTCATCATCATATGCAAATTCTTGAGTTATAATTGCATGTCTTATTACATCAAAATCTTGTTTTAAATCGTCAATACAATTTTTATCTATAACTTGTAAATAAATCTTATTATTTATATAGTGAATATAAATAAAAGACTCTTGCTGATATACAGAACTCTCGATTGCCTCTTGTAGAGCAGGAGTTAACCAACCTATGTCTATGCCTTCTGTTTGAGTCATCAAATCACTACCAAAAATTTGATTCTTAATGAAAGTAGCTATTTTTTTTGCTGATGGGGCAACAATATATTTATTTATGTATCTGCCTGGAATATTATTTTTATTATTCGTCATCCCATTTGCAATAACAGTAGTTTCTACTTTTATATAAGGTGATCTTAAAGGAGTAAATGATCTTAAATTTCCTTCCATTATTCAATCTCACCTCCTATATAATCTTTTACTTCTATATAAATTTCTTTTCTTGCTTTATCTATAAATTTCACTTTATAAGCAACAAACATTGTTTTTATAAAATTACTTCCAAATAGATATTTTTTAAAATATATATTGACTTTATACACAGTAGAAAACACTTGTTCATTATCTTCTGCATATAGCCTCTTTATACATTGATTTTTATAATATAGATACAGTTTCCACTTATCTTTTTTAAAAAACTTATCTATTTTTTTCTTTATACTAATGGACATTTGTCTTTTTTCCTCCATATCCTTAAAATATATCTGGTTGCGTCAACACTGTGATCATACTCTTTTTTATAGCAATTAATTCCCTCTTTGATTGATCTAATCTTATCATATTGATAATTCTGATATTCTAAATATCCTTCATCTTTACCACTGAAATGAATATGATTATTATCATAGATTATTTCTATACTGTTACCTTTTAATACGAACAAATAATCTTTTTCAAATAAAGATTGCATTAGCTGTACACCTTCGTCAACGCTCCCAGCAGGTTTATCCACTGGAATGCATGGTATATTGTCATTTAGAAGCCTGTTAATAAAATGTTTTGCTTCTGAATCAACAGTTAAATCGTATATAGGAATGTTTATATATATACTTTTTAAATATACTAAAAATAGTCTTAATTGTTTGCTAAAAAATTCTGTTGTAGGTATAGTACTAAGTTTATTGCTGTTGTGATAATAAATTGGTAATCTGATTAATATCCATCTTCTCATAACTCTATGATATGCTAATGCGATAGGCACAAATGTAGTAGCATTTACACTACCATAATCCACCCCAACACCGATTTCACGTATTACAATGTCTTTTAAATCATCTATTATATTAATTTTATTAAATACTTTTCCTTCTGCGACAACCCATAAGTTAAAAATTTTTTGCATTCGCAATGGTCCAGCCGGAAAGGTTTCTATAACTTCAATAATTTGCTCTTTAGTTTTTATTTTTGGATTATCATATGGATAAAAAATAAATTTTACTGCATTACTATTATCTATATACTTTATTTTGTAAGGATGATTTTCCCCACCTTCGACATTAAAACTATGTATAGTCTTTTTATAAGGATGTCCAACGTAGCTGATTTGACGCCCTGGAATTTCATCAAATGTAGCTTGCAATTGTAATTGAGAATAAATTCTCGCTGACTCATCTATCCACACAAAAATTAAAGGTGCGCCAAGGATTTTATTAAAGCTTAAATAATTATTAAACCCAAAAAAATAGAAGCGTATATTGTATATTTCAATATATCGCTCCATTTGACTATATTTTGTTTTATAAGCTATACCTAATACATCTAAAAAATCTATAATAACATCATATATATTTCTTTTTAAAGTATCAGTAGTCCAACCAATTATTGCTCCATTAAATTTTTCGGCAGGAGCATATTTATATAACTCTTCTGCATACTCTATACAAGAAAGACATATTATAAAAGTTTTTCCACTTTGAGTACTCCCTAAAACAGATATTTTAGTTACATTCTGTGCTATTATCTGACTTCTTAACTGATTCTGTTTTTTGCTTACCGTTAAATCTAATATCTGCATTTTTTGCCTCTTTATCTTGCTCTTCTAACATTTCTTTTTTAGATACTATAATCCCGCAACTATCTTTAACTAAATATCTATCTTTAGATAATTGAATATATTCTCTACTCATATTATCACCTACTTTAATCTGAAGATTTCACCTGTATCTGTATACAAACCGTAATATTCATCTAGCTTTTTATATGTTCTACCATTTTTAACGCCAAATTCTACTTCTTTTTGTGGTTTTGGTGGCTCTACAAAATAAGTTGGCACTTTTTCTTTTTCTTCTGGTTTAAAATCAGGGTTTGTAAATACTACTTTTTCTTGTTGCTTTTCTGTATCTATTAAATTTTTTTGTTGCTCTTCTATAGTTTCTTTTATTACTTTTTTATTATTTTTTGCCATCTTCCTTTTCCTCCAATAAAATAAAAATTTTATTATTCATATCATTTGCTACTTTTAAAGCTTCTTCTTTATTATTAAATATAGTTGCAAATCCCAGACCATTTTGCACTTTCCACATCAAATCCACTTCCATTTGTACGTCTTTAACTTTTAATGGATCCTTTTCGTCTTTTTGTGGTATCATTGTAAATTCTTTATTAAAAATCATATCTTTTGATATTTCTCTATTAAATAACATTACTTTTTTTGCTTGTTGTGTTACTTTTAAAAATTGTACTTGGCAAAATAACATGCCTACGCTCAAAATTTTCATATTGCCTTCTTCATCATAATACTTTGCAATATCATTTCCTAAAAATTCTACGTTCTTATTAAATTCTACTAAATCCTTTTTTTCCATTTTCAATTTCCTCCTTAAAGATATTATCTAACTCTTTTGAAGATAAATATATCGAAGGGATTTTATTTATTTTATTTTGTTCCCTCCAATAAATTCGTTCTTCTTTATTTTTTATCTTATATAAATTTATTGTTCTACTTTTTATTGTTTTGTAAAGTGGCTCGCTTTCTGGCAATGAATTAAGCTTCATCATAGCTTCACTTAATCCTAAATTTAGAAATTTATCATATGATATATTTTCATATCTAGCACAATAAAAAGCATAAAACTGCTCTAAATCACTAGGATATGCCCAACAAAAAGCTGTTCTACTGTTTTGTATTTTGTTTTGCGATAGTTCTGGGCGTTTCTTCTTCAAATTTATTCAACATGCATTTTGTAAAATCTTTTCCAAACAAGGCACTAATATCTTGTATTTTTTCTTCTTCAATTTCCATTTCTTCAATTAATTCATCTAGTTCACACCCCAAAATCTCGGTCATAATTTGTAACATTATTCTTGCTTTTGTCTCTTTAATGAAATTATCTTCTAAATATCTAAACATACTATCATCATATGTTATAATTATTTTTCCTTGTTCATCAACTTTTTCTTTTCTTTTAATTAAATCTTCTTTAGTCAAACCATTATCTAACAAATATTTGATTAATTCTAATCTTCCTTTCATATTTCCACTTTCAAGTTCTTTAGCGAAATTTATATTTCTTTTAAATTCTATTTCTCTTTTACTTGCTTTAATAGTTAACTTATAATCATCTATACCTGTTTTTACTATAGAATAATATTTATTATTTATTATCATTAAAATCCCTCCATAAATCACTTTCTAAATCACTATTATCTACTATACTAATTTTAATTTCTGGCGTTTTATTTTGTTCGCTTTCTTTATTATTTTTTGTTATATCTGCTATATCTTTTAATGCACTTGTCAATTTCTTTATGTCTGATCTATTTATTATTTCATTTGTGTGTATTCTTCCAAACATATCACTATTCATATTTAATTGTTTAGTTGCTTGACTTATTTTTTCTAATAAATCATTTACTACATCGTTTATTTTTACTTTTTCTGTTGCTTTTTTTTCTGCTTCTTTTTCAATAACTTTTTCTATAATTTTTGTCGTACTTTTGTCGCACTTTTGTCGTTTTTTTTCTTTCCAGCCAGTCGTGTATTTTCTAGTAGTTCCATCACTTTTTATGTTTTTACTTTTTAAAAAACTAGTAACTGTTTTATAATCGCTTAATATAAATTCTCTTTCTAACTTTTTCCAATCGTGTTTCAACTCCTTTCCACCGCCTTAATTTTTATATATTAATTATCTTACCTGATTGCTTGTGATGTTTTAAAAAATCTTTTGCACTCAAATATGTTAATCCTTTTTCTTGTTTTCCTTTTTCTACTTTAGCAACATATTTTTCAGCTTTGTCTTTTGTCCATTTTTTTATATTTTTCATATTTACATACTACTCACTTTCTATTTCACTTCTATAATTTTTTTCGTCTATTAAAAGATGATACATTAAAAAAGAGAGACTATTTTTAGTCTCTCTGAGAGGTATCCAAAATGCAATAATGCATTCTTATTTAAATAAAAATTATTATTTCTTATTATACATTATAACATGTTAGTTTTTTAAAAACCTGGATTTTTTTGGTTATTTTTTGGGTGTTTTTTGGTTATTTTTTGGGTGGATCTTTAAATCATATTCAACACTAACTTCAAAACATTTTCTTTTAAAATTATGAAAATAATTTATTCTATTAGATGGAATAGATTCTATATAATCTATAATACTTCTTAAACCTTCATACATTAAATGTCTCATTCTATCATATCCTATTGTTTTAAACGCTCTAAATTTTTCATTAAAACTAATATCAATATTATTCCAACTCATTCCATCTACAAGTCTACATTCTATTATAAAACATGCCTCTTTATTTAGTTTATCTAGATAATCAAATGCTTTATCTAGTAAATACATTTTTCTAAATATAGTATTTCGTTTATCTTTATATTTTTTTATTTCTTCTTTTGCTCTTTTTGTTCCAATTGTTGTTAAATAAAATTCGACCTCTTGCGGTGCAATATTTTTTATATTTTTTTGAACAATAACTTTTTCATCGCAAGCTTTCACTAACTCTATTATTTCATCTTTAGAAGTTAAACAATCTTCATAATACGCTATTGTATCATTATAATTTTGTATTAAAATCTTGTATTTTTCTCTATTCTTTAGCCATTCTTTCAATTCTTTTGTGGTCATATCTACCTCCTATATTAAAATTTTTTACCTTACTATATCATCAAAAGTAAGTCTCCTTTTTAATACTCCTCTTTAAATAAAATATACTTGCATTTCTCTTACAATTAGCTTTAATTGTTTCTTTTTTATTCTATAACTTTTTGTTCTTAAATAAATATTAATTTTCTTTTGTATTCTTTTATCAGCTTTTTTTATAAGTATTATTTCTACAATATCTTTTATTTTATTATAAACATCTTCTATAATTGGCCTTATTACATTGTAAAAAATTTCTGCTAATTCATTAAGAACTTTTTTTATTTTTTCTACATCCTCATCACTCATATTTATACCTCATCATCTTTTTCACAACTTGTTATATCTATAATCTGATTTAAAATCAATGCTAAATTTTCACTATAGTAGCCATTTTGCTCGTTATAACATGGAATGAAAAATTTTTCTCCAATTTTTGAAATCATATTGAATCCTTGACCAGTTATACATTCAATTAATTTTTTAATATCTTCTTCAAAATCTATATTATATATATTTATTTTTTTACCTGTAACAGTAGACAAATTGTAACTTTTTAAGAATTTAAAATCAGCATATACATTCTCACAACAATCTTGTTCATGATAATATGTTAATTCAAAACCATTATCAAATTTAATCATCTCATTTGATATTTTTGCAATTTTCATTTAATCACTCTCTTTCAATTCTTCAATAGACTTAGTAGTCCATATAGATAATACTTCATAATCTGTATTGGTTTTAGGTGGAATAAAATTTACTATTAATGCTTCATATACGTAATTCCATCTTAATTCGGGTGCTTTATAGCGTAAGCTATATTCTAAATCTTCAATGCTTGCTTTTATTTCACTATACTCATTATCTTTTTCTAAAACATCTTTTATTTGTTCTACAACTTTAAATATATCTCTCATATTAATCACTCTCTTTCAATAATTCAATAATTCTGGATTATCATATATATTTCCTATTACTTCAAACCTTTTGTTTATCTCATAGCAAGCAATAACATGACCATTTTTAGGATGTGTAATAGCACTATCCCAATAAGCAACAAATTTATCATTTATAAATTCAATTATTGCTTTTGCTTTTCCAAATTTCGTTTGGCAAAAGACAATGTCACCTTCATATATTTCTTTTCTATTTTTATCTTTTAAGCCTGTGTATTGTCCTATTGTATCTTTATCTACAAACGTATTTCCATAATAATCCTGATCTATCCAAACTTTATCATAATTTATTGATATTCCACCATATACCCATTTTCCTTCTGGTGTTTTTCCTCTAAATTTTATTTCTCGCATATCTATCCCCCTAATATTTTTAAATGTGAATAATACAAGAAAATATTACTACATCTAGAAATAAACTCATTAATATATGAAAACTAATTGCTCCTACTTCTTCATTATCACATATTAAATTCAATAGTTTTAAACAAAAACTGATTATAATTAATAATATTATTATGTCTTTCATATCTATTCTCCTAATAATTCTTTTATTTTTTCAATTGCTAAGTCTGCGTCCCTTTGTTCGCAAAATTCAAAATATCCATTCTCTTCTATGTCTTTTATTAATTCTCTTATTGCCTCTTTAGGTATATAACTATTTAATATATTCTTATGTATCCAATTTTCTTTTTTATGTTCATTTGAAATATATTGCTCATGACATTCTTCTTTTACATCTTCAAGTTCTCTTTCTAAATCACATTTTTCTTGTACTCTTTTATGGTATTCACTCATAAGCTTTCTTTTTTTCACTAGCAACTGATTTCTTTCATCTGCTATTTTACATTTATCTTTTAATGCTTGTTCTAGCTGTTCTTCTAGTTCTTTTAATTCTGTGCCTAAAATACATCTATGTTCACATATTTCATTTTTAAATTCTTCACTATCTTTTAAATTCATTTCTGCTATTCTTTTATATCTTTCTATAAGATTTAAAAGTATTTCTAAATCTTCATGTAATATATCTACAATGTAAAATTTTTCTTCTAATTTTTCTTTTAATCTGTTAATAGCTCTTGTTTCTTCTTTTGTGTTTTTCATTAATAAAACCTCCTGTCAATTTTATAATTCTAAGTCTTCTAAGCTATATTCTTTTTTTACTTCCATCCCTTTGCACATTTTTCTAAAAGTAGGTAAAGAAATTGTATCCCCATCCAATTCAATGTTAATATATTCTGTATATATTTCTATATCGTAATCAAAAAATCGTACTTTTTCAATATATTTCACTTTTTGTCTAAAAGGCTTTATTACTGCTCTTAGATACTCTTTTTCTTGTTCGTCAAGTATTTCTTCTTTAACTACTTGCCCGATTTTCCACATTTAAAACTCCTGTAAAGTTATCTGGAAGTGTTTTATAAAATACTTTAACTTTAGATTTACTCATAATTACTCCTCCTCTTTTTATTAAGTTCCATTTGAGCCGTTTCAGAAACGTCATTTTTTATAGAACTTTCACAATAAATCTTATACATTTCTATTTTTCTTTTACTAACTATTCTTACACAATTTTCTATCATTCCACATACTGTTGCTAATGCTAAAAATGCTATTATTGACATTATAATTATAAAACCCAAATTCATTTTTTTATTTCACCTCGCAGTCCTTCAACTCTTGCATTAAATACGTGTTATCTTCAAGTACTTTCTTATATCTTTCTTTTATTTCTTTATTCTGTTCACTTAAAAATGCTAGTCCTATTGTAATAACTACTAAAAATACCCACAAAAAACCTATCGAAAAATCT
Organism: uncultured Clostridia bacterium; assembly: GCA_944386605.1. Classification (GTDB taxonomy): domain Bacteria; phylum Bacillota; class Clostridia; order TANB77; family CAG-465; genus CAG-465. Next base: position 27,789 of record CALXBS010000011.1, read on the forward strand.
TTTAAACTTTCTATCGTTTCTTTATCTTTTAAATTAATTTTCATTTTACTCACCTCTATATGTGCATTTGCCTTCATTCCAAGCTCCACACTCTTCCTTTTTACATATTTGTTCAATATAGTCTTCTCTGTGCACATGTATATATTTATTATTCTTTTCTTCATTTGTATCTGTTTGAATTACAGTTTGTAATCTATAAGGACAAATCATATCTAATTAGAAGCACTAAACTTTTTGTTTTAGTGTATTTAGTGCTTCATCTCCTTTCTCATCTATATTTATCATAAATTAATTCTTGTTTATTTATTTCGCCATATTTTCGATATAAATAATTGCAACAAAAATTATTTATTTCTATTCTTTTCTCTGTGTTATTTCCGTTATCTAAAGCGTTGTGGCAAATTGTACATAATAACACTCCATTTTCTTTACATCCTTTTCCTCCATGCGCACGACTCACAAAAATGTGTGCTATTCCTAATCCAAAAACACCATTGCAAAAAATACATCTATAATTATCTCTTTTGTATATTTCTTCTCTTGTCTTTTTATCAAATTCAGACCAAATTCTACGTTTACTCATACTTTTCTTGCATGCCCCCACTCTCTATCGAGTTGATTTTCTAATATTCTTAATTTCAATTTTGTACTGTTTATACTTTCTAAATTTGCTTGATATATTGCTTCTTTTACATCTCTATCAAATCTTAATCTTGCTACCTCTGGTACTCCATAAACAATTTGATTTATCAATGTTACTGCCATTCCTTTTTCAGCTCTCAATTTTAAAGCTTCTTCTCTTAAACATATTTTATATTTTCGTTCAGCTTCTGCTAAATCTGTTCCACTTTGTCTTAATCGCTTTACTGCTATATCTAATTCCGCTATGTAATTTTGTATCTGTTCATATAAATCCATATCACACCTCTAAAGTATATCTTTATTGCTTAAATTCTCTTACAATTTCAGCATATTGACTTTTCATCAATTTGCTTGTATTTTCTATGTTATATTTATTCATTAAATATTCAACTACCTTTTCGTTTGTTTCTAATCTATTCACAAGTGATTTATAAATATTTTTTGCTTGTACATCAGTCACTAATTCATCCTTAATAGCTACTATATCATCAGAATTATATTGCCAATCAAAGCATATAATACCAGTTGATCTATTTAATATTTTAAGTGCTATTATTTTCTTATCTTTTATCTCTATATTGCTCACTTCAAATTTATCTGTACTTGTATATATTATTTTTCCAAAATTATCTTTTCTACCACTGTCTTTTATTGTGCATTTTGCGCTAGGTATCCAAATGAAAGGTGCTGTATATAATTCTCTACCGATTCCCCAATTAAATCCTGCTCTTTTGAAACTATCTGAAGCTTCCCCTTTTTCTTTTTCAGTATAGCTCTCGCTTCCACAGTCCCATTTTGTTATCCATCTACTATCATCATAAATTGATATTCCACAGTAAATATTTCCTTTTAGTTCTTTATGATCTCTTTGCCAATTTTCAGCACCTACTGTCTCGTCTAAAATCTTCATATCACATCTAGCGTCTTTATAAAGCAATAAACTTAATCCATTATTTTTAACAGTCGAAATTCTACACTCAATTTCATCTGCTTTTAAATCTCTAAATTTATATTTCATTATTTTATTTCCTCCCCATCGTAGTATTCGTTTATATATTCTAATTGCTCTTCATCAAATTGTTTTAATAATTCTTTAAATCTTATAATCGTATCTTTTTTACAATTCTTACACATTTTTTCATATATACTTATTATTTCTCCACATTCACATTGATGTACTTCTTCATAATCTCCTATACAATCCGGACATACAAGCAATTCCTCTCCTGTATCATCTATATATTTTCGTGGCTCCTCAAATATTAATCCACATTCTTCACATTTATACATACTTCTTCCTCCTCATAATCTATTTTTACTTTGCCTAGCAAACTCAATTTGATTGCTAGTGCTTTATATTCGTCAGGTAATCTTAAAAACATTTCTTTACTTAAATCCATTTAAAATCTCCTCTTCATTCATTTCATAATTACAATAAAATCTTATTTCATGTATTTTTAAATCTAAATTTATCATTATTTTAAATAGCTCTTTTTCCCATTTTTTCAACTCACTAGGATGAGTTTCTATATATTTAATTCCATTGTAATATCTTTTTAAAAGTGCATTATATTCACTTTTTAAAGTATTTATTTTTTCTAAAATGGGCATTTCACTTCACTCCTATCAAAACTATATTTTCTATATTTACTCATTTCATTTCCTGTTTCGTAAAATCTCTTTGATCTTTCAAGAAAATTTAATGTTATTTCACAATCATTTACTCCTGTTTCACGGCACTTCATGATCTTGATCAAGTTTGTATTATCTTCTTTTCTTTCAACACAAAAAACATTGTCTGCTCTTTTAAATGTATCTGATGTTCCACTTATATCATCTTGCGTTATAGTATTTCCTGTTGTTTTTCTTGGATGTGCTACTAAATGTACGTGTATATCGTACGCTTTTGTCAAATAACTTAGCTTGCCTACAAAATCACTTTGTGCTTTATAAAAGTCTTGGATTTTTGTATTATCAAAACTACAAGTCATTAAATTATCTATCAAAAATACTTTGCAATTATAATTTCTTATTGCTTCTTCGATTATATGTATAACAAAATCATTTTCTATATTTTCTTGTATTTGTCTATTATCATAGCAATATATTTTCTCGTTATACCAATTTTCAATTTTTGATAAAACATCTGGTTTTATATTTTTTTTGAATCTTCCATATTCTCGATCTTCAATTAAATCTATATTTTCATCTCCTGCTATTTGCAAGTCGATCCAATTTTTAAATGTTTCAAGTTTTAATTCACCACTGTAACTACAAACGTTATATCCTTGCTCAATAGCTTCAACTAACATTTGTGATATAAACGTACTTTTTCCATGTCCACTTTTGCCTGTCCAGATAGAAAGTTGTCCCATTTGAAATCCATTTGTTTTCTTATCTAGCTCTTTTATATAGCTCTTATATCTTTCATTTTTCTTACTACTTGCTTTTACTGTTGCTAAATTCACTAATCTGTTTGTATTTACTTTTTCTACTTTATCTAATAGTTTTTTTACGTCTTGTACAACGTTTGGCTTGTTTATGTTTTCTTTCAAATATTTTTCAATTTTTAGTAAATCTCTTTGTCTATTAAATTTATTTAGCTCTTGTATTTGATTATTTAAATCATATCCAACAAGATTATGTTCGTTTTGTATTTTGCATATATAAGCTAATAACTCATTATTTACTCCTCGATAATTAGCTACTGAAACAACATTTATATCAAGTTTGTTTTTATACATGTCGTTGATTATAGAATAAATATATCTTGTCTTTTCATAATTAAAATCTGTTATTTTCAACTTCATTATTTTTTCATTATCATTTAAAATTATATTTAATAAAATATTGTTTTCTAATTCTAACATTTTGCAACCTCTTTTTAACAATCATCTGGTAACTCTAAACTGCTAACCCACTTTTCTTTTTTATTTTCTTTTTTATTATCATTATCATTTTCATTATCATTATAGGGTTTTTTCGCTTCGTTTTGGTTTTCTTTTAAACCGTTTGGTTTTTGAATTACCGTTTGCTTTATTCGCTTTTGGTCTACCTCCAAGTTTTCCATTTTCTTTATTTTTTTGGCACTTTGCTTCATATTTTTGGCTATCTAAAAGCAATTGGTTCTTTATAAAAGCGAACGCTATTTGTATATCAGTTTCTACGTCTTCAATACCATTTATTTCATATTCAAAAATAGCTTTAAATAACTTTCCTAATTGTTCATTACTTAAAGTTTTTAGAGGTTCATAAAATGATGTATATAATAAAAAACTCTCTTTCATCCCTTCGCCCCCTTATGCTTTTTTTTGGTTTGTTATTTTTCCGAATGGTTATTTTAAAACCTTTTGGTTTTTTCTAACATATATTTTTTAAACATTATATCTTTTCCATATCTATTTTTCTTTTTAATCCAAACTGTTTTGAAAGCATAACCTTGTTCTTTTAGCTCCTTAATTCTTGTAGCTAATTGTGTTATTCCTAAGTTTATATAAGCTTCATAGCTTGTTATACTTCCAAAATTATTTATGTACTCTATAATTGAATTTCTTTGATTTTTCATATCTATACCTCTTTACATTATTATTCTTTTGTGCTATAATAATTATGTAATGTTTAATTAAGTACATTTCTATAATTTGGTTTATCTATGCCTGTAGATAAGCCTCTTTTTATTTCACGCAAAAATTCTTGTTTTTCATACTTTTCTTCTATCTTTCTACATGTCTTTTTTAACTTCCATATTTGTTTTCTAAGACATTTTTGTTCTTCAATATAGCTTTTTATTACCGCATAAATTAAAAACATTATAAGCGGTATTATTTCAAAATATAATATTATTTCTTGTGCTAATGACATTTTTCTTCACCTCCCTCCTCTATCAGATCAGGTCTTTCAATGTATTTGTAAAATTTTCCAGGAATAATACTATATGTATATTTACTACTCATTTGTAATGCAACTCCAAAAGGAAGCAAGCCCCTTTGCAAACCAATCCTGACAAATTGTTGCGATTTCCCCAATAGATCCGCTGCCTTTTTTATTGATATATTCTTTTCCATTTACGCCACCTCTCCTTTTTTATTTGTGTTACTTTAAGTAAACTTTTAGCTTAAAAAAAAGTTTTATCAATACTTGTTTCTGGAAATTCATTTTTAAATTTTTCTAAAGTTTTAAAACTAGGATTTTTATATCCAAGCTCAAGATATTTGTACATAATAACGCTTATACCAAGTTTTTCAGCCATTTTTTCCTGCGTTTTTTTTACACTTTTGCGAAATTTTATTAAATTTTCTCTTCTCTTATTTTTCATCATATCACCTCTTTTTCTTACCTCTTGTAAACATTATATTATTACTAAAAGTAAATGTCAATACTTTTGGTAAACTTTTTTAAAAAATTTACTTTTAGTCACAAAAAGGTTTACTTTTAGTGTTTTATGTGTTAAAATATTTTTATAACTAAGGAGATGAATTATGAATAGAATAAAAATTCTTAGAGAAGATTTAAAACTAAGTCAAGAAGAATTAGCCAAAAAGCTTAATTTATCAAAAGGAATAATAAGTTTATATGAACAAGAAAAAAGAAAGCCTTCGTTGGAAATTCTAATTCAACTTTCTGAAATATTTAATGTATCTATTGATTATATATTAGGTAGAACTAATATACCAAATATAGATGAAACAATAGAAATCGCTGCTTCAACCAAGAATGGTATTGATTTATCTGATGTATGCGATGAAGATAAAGAAGCAATAATGCGATTTATTAAAATGGCAAAAAATAAAAAAGATTGATAAAGGAGGAAATTAATTTTTATGGAATTTGAAGAAAGATTAAAAAAATTTATCGAAAGAATTGAAAAAATAAAAAATACTATATCAACAGAGGAGGCTACAAAAACATCATTAATAATGCCATTTTTTAGCATTTTAGGATATGATGTTTTTAATCCAAATGAATTTACACCCGAATATATAGCCGACGTAGGAATAAAAAAAGGTGAAAAAGTAGATTATGCCATTATTTTAGATAGTGAAGTGAAAATTTTGATAGAAGCAAAATGTGTAAATGAAAATTTAAAAAAACATAGTTCTCAATTATTTAGATATTTTGGAACGTCTAATGCAAAACTGGCTATATTAACTAATGGAGTCATATATAAATTCTTTACAGACTTAGATGAGACTAATAAAATGGATACTACTCCGTTTTTAGAAGTGAACCTACTAGATATTAATGAAAACACTATTGTAGAATTAAAAAAATTCTGTAAAGAAAATTTTAATACTGAAAATATTATTAATACTGCAACAGACTTAAAATATTCTAATAGTATCGAAAAAGTACTAAATGAAGAATTTTCAAATCCTTCTGACGATTTCATAAAATTTATACTAAATAAAGGTGTATACGATGGAGTAAAAACTCAAAATGTCATTGATAAGTATAGATCGATTTTAAAAAAGTCTCTTGTTTCATTTATAAATGATTTTGTTAATAAAAGGTTACAAAATGCTCTAAATACGTCACCTTCAGAAGAAAAAAATGACGAAAAACCACTTGATGAAAGTTCAAATAATGATGGTATAGTAACTACGATGGAAGAATTAGAAGGCTATTATACAGTTAAATCTATATTAACTGAAAAAGTTATGCCTGAATCTATATTTTATAAAGATACTTATAGCTATTTTAGTATACTTTATGACAATAAAGTAACTAAATGGATATGTAGAATTTATATAAAAGATAGTTGTAAATACATTATAATTCCAGATGATAATAAGCAAGAAATTAGATATGATATTGAAAAAATGTCAGATATTTATAAATTAAAAGATAAATTATTTGAAAGACTAAATACATTTTTAAAGTAAAGATAAAGGGGCTGTAAAAAAGTCCCATTTATATAAGCTTTTAAAGAACATTTGTTTATTTGGAAGGTGAAAACATGGAAATTTTAGATTTATATAAAATAGCTGAAAATGAAAATATTTCTTTTTATTATGATAATATGAAAAAATGTAATGCAGCTTATTATAATAACTGTATTCTTTTAAATAAAAAAATAATTAATACAAAATTAGAAAAGGAAGTAATAGCAGAAGAACTAGCACATCATTTTTGTGGAATTATGCCTACTCTTCCATTTTCTACAGATTATTATAATAAATTAATACGTTCTAAAAATGAATATATAGCAAGGAAATGGCTTATTAATGAAGTTATACCACTTGATAAACTAAAACTGTTTTTAAAGCAAAATATGAGCAAATATGATATTGCAGATGAATTAAATATTAGTGTATCGCTTGTAGATGAAGCATTTAATATATATAAAGAAAATTTAGAAAGTTATATTTATGAATAAATTATAAATTGAATTAATAGTAAAAATCTAATTATTAAAAAAAGGAGGCAAAATTATGAAAAGAGCGAATGGGACTGGAACAATAGTAACATTGTCAAAAAATAGACGTAAACGTTATTGTGCTAGAATTGTTGTTGATTGGACTGATGAAGGAAAAGCAATTTATAAACTTCTTACTAACGATAAAGGAGAAAAATACTTTCGTGAAAAAATAGAAGCAGAAGAAGTTCTATTAAATTATAATAAAGCAAAAGGCAACATTAATATTGATAAGACTGATTATACTTTTAAACAAGTTTATGAAGAATTTAGTAATAGTTACTTCCCAACAAAAGAAGAAATAGAGCTTGAAAAAACAAATCATATAAAAACAAAAGGAAAATTTGGAATTTCTACTACAAATAATTTAAGATCTGCTTATAAAAAATGCAGTAAACTTTATAATAAAGCTTATAAGTCTTTAAGAAAAAAAGACTTTGAAGAAATAATTTTGAACACTGATGGATGTGCAACTGTTATCAACAGTTTAGCAAATCTCTTTAAGAAAATGGATGTATATGCTTTAGAAAATGATATAATTTTAAAAGGTTATGCAGAACTTATAAAAATATCAAAAGATATGTACATTCCAACTAAAAATTTAAGTCTTCCTTATACTTATAAAGAAATCGAAAAAATATGGGAATGTTCTGGAAATCTTATAGCTGATATTACTCTTTGCACAATTTATACAGGTGCTAGAATTGAAGAACTTTTATTTGCCAAAATAAAAGACTTTTATTTAGCTGATGAGTATTTTATTGGTGGATTAAAGACAGAAGCCGGAAAAGGAAGAATCATTCCAATTCACAAAGACATCTTCTCTATTTTTCTAAGATATTATAATCTAAATCAAAATAACGAATTTATTTTTACAATTGATAATAAAAAAATAGACTACAATACACAATTTTTAAAACAATATAAAGATCTCATGAATAGCTTAAATATGGAACATCATACACACGATGGCAGAAAAACATTGCATTCTGAATTAGATCGTTTAGAAGCAAATAAAGTTTGTGTAAATCAAATTTTTGGACATAAAAGTGGTGATGTTGGCGATGATGTCTATACTAAAAAATCTCTAGAAGAATTAAAAGCAACTATAAATTTAGTAAATTATAAAAATAAAAAAGATGAAAAAATTACTTATTTGAAACTCATAAAATCATCTTAATTTGTGTTGGATATATACACGTTATATACGCTAAAATGCTAGACTTATTGATAATACTACACTCTAGCGTTTTTTTTATTCACGTGTGTGTGTAGTCCAATCATACTTTCAAAGTTTTTTGTTAACATAAACTTTTGCGCTTTTTAGCAATATTTCTATGACAACTGCATACTACCATTTTTATTTTTACTTTTCAACTACTCAAAAGTCAAAAAAATATCATGGATTTCTTAACCCACGATATTTGTTTTATTTGTTTTCATTTTTTATCTTCATTGTTTATTTATTTTCTTTTGGCTTTACTTTTTTTCTAACAACCAATACTACTACAATTCCAATAACTGCAACAGTCGTAATTACTGCATATACCCATACTTGTATATCTGATGTATCCACATCTACTATTTTTGGAATTTCTTTAAATTTTGCTATAAATGTTACATCTTTTGTTGGTATATAAGTACTTGGATCTACTTCGATTTCTTCTCCTCCTTCTACAATTACCCATTTATCAAATTCATATCCTTCTTCTGGTACTGGTGTTGGTATATTTTGTGATGTATCTCCATCTTTTACATATTCTTCTGTTTCTCCTTCTAATTTTCCTCCTTCATCTGCTTCATAGGTTACTTTATATTTTACTTCTTCTCCAATTGTTACATCTGCTAAATAAATATCCGTTACAGATAACATATTATCTACATAATCTTCTTCTCCTGTTCCTTCACTTTCTTCTACTGGTGCTGTATATTTTTTCTTATTTTCATTAACAATACCAGATCTAACAGAAGATATAATCCCTAGATCAGATGAAATTTCTGTATTTCTCATATCATAGCTATCAGAAAAATTTACTGGATATGCTTCATTTGTTATTTTATGTCCTTCTTCATCTACTTCAAAAATAGTGTAATCTTTTGTTTCATCATAATTTTCTATATTGATTTGTATACTTCCATTTCCTTCTGTTACTTCTAATTTTTCTACCTTTGAAAGCATATCATTTTCAAATAATCCTACATAATATGTTCCATCTGCTTCCTTTTTATGAACAGTAACATTCCTTTCTTCTGTATGATAAAATCCTAAATTTGGAGATTTTATCTCTGCATAAAGCTCACTCCACATTGATTCAATATAATCATACTCTCCTAAATAATCTAATGGCACGCCTCCTGTTCGTAATATACTGTTTAGATGAAAATTTAATATTTCTTTTTCTTGTGTGATCTCTTCATAATTCTTGTAATATACATAAATTGGCTCACTTTGAGAAAAATAATCTGAGATATGATATTTCCAGTAAATTGTATTTGTATCTTTAACATAAATATAGCTTAAATTTGAATTATTTCTAAATTTTTCAATAACATCTATAGGAATTTCACAAAAAGCTATTTCATCTGATGTTTGGGCAACTATTTCCCATTTTGGATGATTCTCATATTCTGACGAAAGTACAAAATTGTCATCTAATTGATGTATATATATTGCGTCCTCTCCCAGTGAAAATGAAGCATAGATGACTCTAAAACTTGCAAGATCTCCTAAAACAATTTGTGCTTTTCCTGTATCTTTATCACCCCACTTAATTTGTTCAACTGCATAAGTATCATCATTTTCTCTTAATATTTCATCGTCTTGGAGTATTTTTACAGTTATATTATATTCCAAATATCCATTATTTACCTTTTCTGCGCCTTTAAGATCCATAAATTCATTACCCTTACCTGAAGCATAACAAACTTGTTCTCCATTTTTTTCTAAAAATACTTGATAACGCTCTCCATTTACAGCTTTTAAACTTAAATAACGACACTTTACAGGAGTCTGAATTACATGTCGTATTTGATGATTTTCAAAATCTTTTTCTACTTCATCATAATTCTCAATAGAACCATAATATCCTTCTGAATAAAGTTTAACATCATATGTCATAGACTCAAACTCTTCATCAGTAATTCCTTCTATTTTTATGTTAAAAATAATTCCTTCCGTTAAATGAAAATTATATACATTACTTTCTGTTAAATCTTTAAAAGATACACAGCTATCTTCAATCCTTAATGAATTTAATGGCTTCTCTCCTTCATATAAGTTCAACCCACCAAAACTCCCAATGGATTTTGTTTGACTTGTTCTAATACCTATACATCTTAAAATATCATTCTCATAACTCATACCTATTACATATGAAACCATTCCCCAATTTTCATCTATATATTCAGTATTACTTAATTCTTGGTTAATAAGTACAAAAGATGTTTCGCTTGGTACATTTTTTCCTTGTATATTAACTTCTAATTTTTCTCCTCTTACTTCAAATAAATACTCTGACTGTAATTCTTCTACTTTTATTTCTTTATAATATTCAAATCCTCTATATTGAATTTCACTCTGTAATAAATCTCCATTTTCATAATAATCAAAATACGCCATAGACAACTTTATATCTTCCGTTGGTATCTCTTCTAATTCATAAGTATAAACTTTGTTTTCTTTTTCTAAAAAATTTACATTTTTTTGTTCTAGAGAATTTGTAAGTCCTATTATAAAATTATCTCTTTCTATTCCTGGAGTATATACTTCCAAAATTTCATCATCAATTTGACTCATATCTAATTTTATGATTACTTTATCAATAGAATTTTCAATTGCATTTTGTTTTCTTATACTTCCAATTGTAATAACTGACATTGTTACAATTAAAAATAACCACAAAAATACTGTAATAATGGATATTTTTCGCTTTTTCTTTATCTTTCCTTGCTCTTCCATATACTTTCCTCCTTCTTTTTTATGTTTTTAAAACTATGTTGTGTGTGTGTGTGTGTGTGTGTGTAGTGTAATCGCACTTTCAAAGCTTTTTGTTAACATAAGCTTTTGCTTTTTTTAGCAATATTTCTATGACACCTGCATACTACCATTTTTATTTTTACTTTTCAACTACTCAAAAGTCAAAAAAATATCATGGATTTCTTAACCCACGATATTTTGTTTTATTTGTTTTCATTTTTTATCTTCATTGTTTATTTATTTTCTTTTGGCTTTACTTTCTTTCTAACAACCAATACTACTACAATTCCAATAACTGCAACAGTCAGAATTACTGCATATACCCATACTTGTATATCTGATGTATCTACATCTACTATTTTTTGAATTTCTTTAAATTTTGCTATAAATGTTACATCTTTTGTTGGCACATAAGTACTTGGATCTACTTCGATTTCTTCTCCATCTTCTACAATTATCCATTTATCAAATTCATATCCCTCTTCTGGTACAGGCGTTGGTATATTTTGTGATGTATCTCCAGCTTTTACATATTCTTCGGTTTCTCCTTCTAATTTTCCTCCTTCATCTGCCTCATAAGTTACCTTGTATTTAATTTCTTCACCAATTGTTACATCTGCTAAATAAATATCCGTTACAGATAACATATTATCCACATAATCTTCTTCTCCTGTTCCTGTACTTTCTTCTATTGGTGCTCTAGATTTCACTTGAGTATAATCATCATCATAAGCATGAACAACACCTGATTTAACAGATGATACAATTTTCGTATCAGATGAAATCTCTGCATTTCTTATATCATAATTACTTGAAAATCTTACTGGATATAATTCATTTGTTACTTTATTTCCTTGTTCACTTACTTCACAAATAGTATATTGTTTTGTTTCATCATAATTTTCTATATTAATTTGTATAGATCCACTACCATTTATAACCTCTAATTTTTCTATCTTAGAAAGAATATCATCTTCAAATAATCCTATATAGTAGTTACCATCTCTATCAAATTTTTTTAGTGTAATTTTTCTTTCTTCTGTATGATAAAATTTTAATTGAGGTGACTTTAATTTAACTTCTAAGTACCACCAGTTATTTACTCCTACATCATCCATTGGATCTACAGATAAAGGAATACTACTTGTATTCAATCTACTGTACTTATGCGAATTTAATATTTCTTGTTTAGAATTTATGACTTCATAATTCTTATAATAAACATTAATAGGTTCGCCTTGTACCGCAAAACTTGAAATTTTATATTTCCAAAAGATCATATTAATATCTTTTACATAAATATATTTTAAATTAGTATTCTGTTGAAATAACTTTGTAATCTCTTCAAAATGTTCAAAATCATTTAATTCTAAAGATATATGATCAACAATTTTCCATTCTTCATTATTTTCATACTCTGATGAAAGTACAAAATTTTCATCCAATTTTTGTTCATATATTGCTTCTTCGCCTAAAAGAAATGAAATACCGCTATACTCTTTAAAAAATGCTGTATTTCCTAATATAATTTGAGCTTTACCTGTATTTTTATCTATCCATTTAATTTGCTCTGTTGCATAAGTATTAGCATTTGCATTTCTATATTCTTCATCAGGAATCCTTTTTAATACAATATTAAATTCATCATATGTGTCTGATTGTTCTAAACCACTCATATCAACTACTTTATTATAACTAATTAATTCACCTTTTTTTTCTAAAAAAGTTTGATAACAAGAAAATGGAGTATACAATTCAGTCATTAAAAGACTAATATGTGATGGAATAATAGTATTAAAGAAAAGTTTTATTTGATGATTTTCCAAATCTAATACTCTTTCTGTCTCATTTAATTGCGTTAAATATAACCTAGAATATACATATGCTATATATATATCTTTAGACATCAGCTCTTCAATTTCTTCATCTGTTGCGCCTTCTATTTTTAAATTAACAATGGTTGCTTCTTTTTTACCTCCATTAAAGAAGTACTCATTACTTTCTGTTAAGTCTTTAATATATGCTCCATCTAGGTATTTTAATAATGTCTCTCCTTCATAAATATCAGCCTCACTTATAATTATAAATGATTTTGCTTTGCTAGTTCTTACACCTATATACCTTATATTTTTATTTTCTTCACTAACTTGGATAAATGGTTGAAACATTGCCAAATCTGCTATATTTCCAGGATTAGATATATTCTCTAATTCATAATTATAAGGAATAATTTCTAATGGATA
>CALXBS010000012.1 GCA_944386605.1 uncultured Clostridia bacterium
TCCACTTTTTTACTTTCTTATTCCCAATTTTAATGCTTATTTTTTTGTTTCTATTTTTATCATATACTCATAAAAATAAACAACTAAGAAAGAAAGCTTATCATAAATACAAACATCAAAAATTATACCAAGCAAAAACAAGACAGAGCTTAAGATTCTAAGCTTTGCCTTGTTCTTTTGCTTTCGCATATTCTTTTTTCCACATTTCTTTTATCTGATGAATAATCTTAATACATTCCTCTTCACTTTGCTTTTCATCTACAAAAGTCGTAAAATTACTAAAAGTATAACCACTAGGTTCTAAATTTTCTTCGTCTTTATTTACATATCCCCCACTAATTCCAATCATATAGCCTTTATCTTTAAATTTCTCCAAATCACATTTATATTTGTAGATATAAAACATTTCCTGTTCATATTCGAATACTTTCACTAGTTGTATATCATCTGGAGATCTGCCTAACTCTGCCGGATGTCTTAACCAGTTTACCATATTACTTAATGATAAATTCTCTAGTGTTAAATAAGCTTCTGGAAAACGAAATAAACGATTATTTCTCTTTAGCAAACGATAAAATCTTTCAGCCGTAACAGGATCTTTAGCAATTGCCTCTATACACTCATCTGAAACATTTTTATTGTTATAAATTAAGGTATTTAATGCAAATAAAGAAACCTCATTACAGTTTAAATCTAATGTTCTTTCTACAAAATCCAGTATTTTATTATCATTAAACTCTTTTGCTAGGTCTACCATAATTTCTAAATTCATCAGCATTTCCTGTGTAGGTTTCATTTTTTTCTCTTGTAAATAATCTAACTCCATCCCTATTTTATACAAACTTCTTGTAATTGTTTTCCTATCTTCACGGTTAATTTCATCATAATAAGCAGTGTTATTTAGCAAGATAAGATACATACAATCTGCTATTCCACTAAAGCTATCCATGACAATTTGAACAATGACAGGTAAAAGCATTTTAAATTTTTCACGATTTATTTTGATAGATTCTAAATTTGTCAAAAACGCAACTTTAAGATATAAATTTTTTAATAACTTACATGCAATTTCAAATTCTTCTAAACTTTCTTGTGAATAATAGTAGTCAATTATATATGGAAATATTTCCTCATCAAATTTAGAATATTTTTGTATGAAAATTTGTGTAAATTTCTCTCTTTTTAAAGGATCTGCCTTCCCCATTTCTAGCGATTCTAAATAACTAGATAGTTCTTGCATATTTTTTGTACTATTGATTTTTTTTATTATTTTATGATACTCATTAAAAAACATTTTATCACCACTTATATTATTATATCAGACATCTTACTTTTTTTCCATACTTTTTCATAAAAAGAAAAGAAACCACAAAATTGCGGTTCCTTATATAATATAAACATTCCCTTTTTACATAATTATATGCTGCTTTTCTTCCACAAAACAAATTATTTTTCTTGTTAGCCGTAACAACGGCAATTTCATTATATCAATACTAAAAATAATTGTCAATATTTTGAAAAAAAGAAGATAAACTTTTTTTGCTTATCTTCTTTTTAACAACATTACTCTTTAAAAATAACCGCAGTATTGGGTAACAAAGTTCCTTGATATTCCTCTAAGTTTACCAATAACAAAGGTTCTGAGTCGCAGTGTTTTACTTCCTTTGTGTGATAACTAACATTAATTGCTACCACCAACCGTTCATTTTGATATCGTTGTTCATAGACAACAAAACCATCATCATCTACTTCTAAGAAGTTTAAATCTGCCTGGTTTAAAAATGTAGCCTGCTCACGTAAAGTTGCAATTTCTTTAAAAAAGTGGAGTAACTCCATATCCCCTTTTTCAAATGGATGGCTTCTTCGATTGCTAGGATCCAAATATCCCTCTAATCCTACTTCTGACCCGTAATAAATAGAAGGATTTCCGTGCAAGGTAAATTGCAATACCAAAAAGAGCTTTAATTTTCTCTTAGCTTTTTCATACTTATCTTGTGGCATTCTATGATTCTCATACTGCCATGTACGATCTTCTGCTAAGATTCTAGAATCTCTAAAATCTCCTTTTTGGACATAGGGCTTGTTCCCAAGAGCAGTGATGATTCGAATACTATCATGTGTATCTGCTACATTCATTAAAGCATTCCTGCTTTCTCTTGGATAAGTTTGCAATTGTGACTTACAAACATTTACAAACCGAACACTATTTTTATTGCAGACAAGCTCTAACATAGCATCTTTTAACTCATAATTCATAACACTATCACACATATTGCCTTGCAAATAATTTCTAAGCGCTCCATTTGCAAATTTGGCACTTGCATGCTCCCATACTTCAAAAATAATGAGTTTATCTTTTCCAAATGATTTTACTTTTTGGTACAATTTATAAATAAAATCAAGAGGATATTCATCTGCTACATCACACCGAATCCCATCTGCTCTATCCAGTGTTCCCTGCTTATCATTTAACCATTTTTCTAATACTTGGTTAAAGAAAAAATCTTGCACTTCTTTAGAACATAATTGAATTTCTACCAAATCTTGTATTCCCCACCAATGAGTTCCACGACTATACATGGCATACTTGGACTCACTACTTACATGATTAGGAACAAAATCTAAAAGAACTTTTATCCCTCTTTTATGTGCCTCTTTACACAAGCGATAAAAATGTTCTTCTAATCCTAACGTTGGATTAATCCGCAAATAATCTAAGGCATCGTATCCATGATTACTTTTGGATAAAAAAATCGGGTTTAAATAAATATACGTAACATGCAACTCTTGTAAATAGTCTAACTTTTCGATAATCCCTTCTAAATTTCCCAAAAAGTAATCGTTATTTCTAACAATTCCTTGTGCGTCCGGTAAATATACAGGATATTCAAAAAAGTTCTCATGAATGATCATTTCTCTTGATCCATTTTCTCTTTCATATTGATAATTTTTAGACCGAAAGAAACGATCTGGAAAAATTTGATAATAAATCCCTGGAACACTTCCTAAATTTGCAAAATTTGCCTTGTCATAAAATGTTAATTCCCATTTAGAAATATTGTTTCTATTATTTGCATGTGACTCATAAGACTGGTCAAAATACTTGGAATTGATATCTCCAATTTTTTCTGCATATACAAATTGAATCCTTCCATATTCTAAATATTCCAATCTAAAATAGTAATAAATTGTCTTTATCGTATCAAATGTAACAAAAATCTTATAATAGTTATATTCTTCTGTTTGCGTATCAAACTCCATGTTTTCTTCATAAACGGTATCCCATTCATTGGCAACATGATAGCAAAATACGACTCTTTTTACCTCAACCTCTTTTGCTACAGCGACTTTTAATAAAACCTTCGTAGAGAGTTCTACTGCACCACTAGGACTTCTAAAATCACTTAATAACGCATTATGAAATAATTTCATCTTAATCTCCTCTCTATAATCATTTAAGGTAACTATATACAACCTACCTGTAATATATCATTACCTTACTACAATGTCAAGAAATAAAAAAGCATTTTTTTACAAAAATTTTTATTCCTTATTTTTTCTTTTCATTTTTTACTTTTGATACAAACTCATACTTATCATACTCCCTTATCACATGCAAAAAACATGATATAATAGACTTTAGTTACACATACACACACCACATTACATTTTCCTTAGAACGCAAAAAGGGGCTATAAAAAAGTCCCAAAGAAAAATGAACGAAAAAAATTTTTTCGCTCATTTTTTATATACATAAAAATAATTAGTTATTTCTTCTATTTTTTTACAGCCCCTAATTTTCTGCTCCTAATTTCCAAATTTAGCCAAGCATAACTATTACTACCATAAAGCTTTAGGAACGTAAATCTTTTCAAAGTACTTTTCCAAATAATCCTCGCTTAGTTTTTTGAGTAGTTCTTCATATGATTCCTTATGTTCAAACACTCTTTGGAAAAATTTTTGTAATATTACTTCGAAAGTTGTTGTTCCTATACTGTAGATACATGGAATACATTGCCACCTCGCTCTACTAGCTATGTCATAAAATGAAATGGAAACAATTGCCCCGTTTTCGATTTTCAATTTCCAATATTCAATAATTTCTGTCGGAAAATTTCCCCAGTTAGTACAATATGAATAGTGGAATACAAATTCTGTGTTTTTCTCCATTATTTCCTCCTGCCAATTGGCTTTCTAAAATAAATTAACAAGTTGCTATCTATTTATACTGCTCTTAATTTAGAACAGGAATTAAAAAAATACAGTTATATATTAACATAATTTCCAAGTTTTTTCAACTGTAATTGCATATTTTTCTTTTTTAGATTCAATGATTTTCTAGTTTTTTACCTCTCTTTTTTTATTTCGATTTGAAAAATCTTGCCTGATTTCTGGAAAATGTACTTTATGATAATTTCCCAAAATATCTACTTGGTATTTTTCTATTCTTTCTAAATTTCTTATTCCTAAAGATGGTTGTACATATTTTCAGTCATGTGTGATTAAATAAATACTAGAATTTGAAATACCACTTTGAATATAATAACCAAAAAACTCTTTTACTTTAATTTGACTATGTCCTTCTTTATCATTTAAAATCATATCTTGTTTACTCTTAATATATAACAAATCATTTGGAAAAATAGAAAAAATAAAATACTGATCTTCTACCTCTTTCCAATTTTCATAAGAAGCATGTGCTATACACGCTTTATGAGGCAGTACATCTTTTATCGTATCTGCAACATAAATGGGTACAAAAAAGTAACCTTGCTTAGGAATAAAAAATAAATCAATTCTAACCATATCTCCATTTTTAACAAGCCCTTTTGACCCTTTCAAATAAAGATTTAATGTAGAATTTTCCTCTATTTTTACCTTCTTTACCAATGGACCTACTTCTCCATTTGATTTTGGTTTATAAAAAGGTTCTTGAAATGCTTTTTTAGCATTTCCATGAAATGTTACAAGTTGCTTTTGTAGTGCTTGATATAACAAACGATCATCTTGCTTATGATAATACCCTATAATTTCATTATTTTTATCTAATTTTAAATCTGTAATTGCCACTTTGCTAATTAGCTTTTTTCCATCATATCCATAAATAGTATCTTTATGCGCATTTCCTTTCACTTTTCTTTTCGGCATTCTAGAAACAAAAATTGAATTGGATAAAGGATTGATACGAATAGAATTTTCCACACTATCTTGTAAAAAATATTCTAGATCCTCTTTAAAATCCGGATAAAAATCCTTTTTTTCTAAGGAATCATCAATCGTAATGGCAGAAATAATAGCTGCGTCTAATGCATGATGTTTATCATTGCTTCTTGTTTTGTGAAGTCCAAGTTTTTCTCGCATAAAATGCGTAATAAATCCATTAATACAATTTACTTTAATATTTTCATTTTCAGGTGTCATGTTTTTTAACGTAGCCTTAATTTCATTTACTACAAACTTGGAAATGTACTGCGTATCAATCATATTTCTATTTTTCCACATCTTTTCTTCTTTCATATCAATTGTTTCTTGAAAGATTCTTCTTCGCTTTTCTTCACTTAGTTGTCCTCCATTTTGCAAATGATCTAAATTCACATGATTTTCTTTTAAAAACTTAGATAACAAAATCTCTCCTCTTTTTTGTTTTTCATCACGATAGACCAAAACTTTATTAGTAAAAGAATTGTCAAAACAATCTTCAAAAGGAACAATATAATCAATTACCACAGAGTCTGAAAAAACATCTTCTAGCGAAATTTCTCTTCCAGAATACATACAAACTTTGTTTTGTTCTATCCATAACTTATATTTTTGAATATGTTGTGGTCGAATATGTTCTTTCGGAAGAACACTTGCAATTTCTTTTTTAGCCATCTCATTTATTTTCTGATTTTTATCCGTTAATTTTTCAAGCTCTTTTTTCTTTTTAAAACTATGTTTTAATTCTTTTGCTAATTCTATTTGTATCAATTCTGGAATACCATATTTTCGAACAATAGCATGAAACACTTTCATAGTTTGTGCAATTCCTCTTTTTACCACTGGATTTGAAATATCCGTTTCTTCTAACTCATCATATTCTAATACTCCATATACCGTTTTAATAGCCTGATGAGAAGTAAACCCTTTTTCTAAATATGGAATAATTTTATGAATTGCTTTATAGGAAAGATTACTTACCTTTTGAAAAGAAAGTTCTTTTAAAAGAAAAATGACTTCTTGTGGCAAGCCTAAATTTTCTAATGCCTCCTGTTTTTTTCGCTTATCTTTATACAGTGTTAAAATAATCCCTATTTTATCCATAATCGTTTCATCTATATCATAAAAATAATCTTTATCGTATTTTTTTATTTTCTCTTTTAACTTATGAAAGAATTCAAATTCTTTTAAAGTTGTTTCTTTTTCAAATTCATCAATGATATTTAAAAAATTTTCATAATAATCATAAATTAAATGAAAATTATATTTAACACAAGTAAATAATTCCTGATAAGAAAGATGCAAAATTTTTCTAATTTCAGAAAATTTTAACTTGCTTTTTTTGTTAAAAAAATAGTTTTTTAAAATATTCTTTTCTTCTTCTGTTAAAGTTCTAAACTGATAAAGCCTTTTTAAATGTACTTTTCCTTCTTCTGGTTCATATTCTACTTGATATAAACGAATACGATTAATATCTTGTAATAATTTATAATATTCAAACGAAAATGTTGCTTTCGGAAGCCTTTTTTCTTCTTTTTCAAAATGACAATTTCCTAGCATTTTTTCAATCATATTCCCACCGTATCTACTAGGAGAAGCAGGACCTTCATCAAAACTTCTTTGGGAATTAAAAATATCACAATATTTCTCTATAAACTCTTGTGTAATCTGAAAGTGATAAAGTTGTTGCTTTTTTAAAATTTCTTTTGCTTCTTCTAAAATAGAATTTCGATCCATAGTACTTTTATATTTTTTCGTACTATTCCTTACCTCTAATATTTCTCCCCTACGAAATTTTTCATCTTTGTAATACATTTCTCCAACCGTTTTATATGCTTTTTCTTTTAGTAATATTTGATTTTCTTGAATTGTTTTTAAAGTATTACCCGATACAATTTTATCTTCTAACGTAACTGCATTTAAATTATATCCTCTTCTTTTAACCAAATGAATCAAAATTTTACAAAGATTTGGTAAAGAAATGGAACGCTCCAATGCCTCTACTCTTAACTGATAAATATCAGTATGTACCTGATATAGATTTTTTAACTCCTCTGGTGTTAAAAAATGATATGAAAGAAGTAGTTTTTTTACTCTATCAATTCGATGCTTTTTCCTTCTATAACGACGCCTAGCTCCTCTTTTTTCACGCCTTTCTTCTGCAAAAGACTTTCCAGTATCAAAAGACTCTGCACTTTCAAAAATTCTAACACCCATATCTATTATTTTTTTTGCTTCCCCATCTTCTCCGTTTTCCATCACAGCCCAACCAACAGAAGCAACTCCTATATCTAATCCTATCCTATATTTCATATATATCCTTTCCACAGAAGATGACCGTTACTTTCAAATAACGGTCAGCACTTCACGGCATTTTGCCTTATTACATTAGCCTTATGAACATTTTAAGTGTTTGATACAACACTTGCAGTTATATTTTACTATTCCTTTATAAAAAAGTCAATTACAATTTTTACCAAAATAATAATATATATTTTATTTTTCAGCACAAAATATATCTAAAATTGTCAAATTTTTGTTGTGAATGAAACAAACCTATGATATAATATAGCAAAACTTAAGAGGTGATATCTCAATGTACATCAGGCTTTCGAAAAGCAAAACAAATAAAAAAACAAAAATCTATTTAGTAGAAGGATATCGTGATAAATTTCAGTGTGTAAAACAAAGAACGGTTAAATGTTATGGAGATTTAGAAGATCTTGTAAAAGAAGATCCTAATATATTAGAAAAACTACGCGAAGAAGCAAAAATGCTAAGTGATAAAAAAATCACTTTTCAACTAAACACAGATTTAAAAAATGGAGAAACTGGACATTTTTCTAATTATGGTTATCTATTTTTAGAAGGTATTTTTTATTCCTTAAATTTACATGTTTTTTTTAGAAAAATAAATAAAAAATACAAATTATCTTATGATTTAACAGATGTCTTTAAATTCCTTATATTTAGCAAAGTCGTTATGCCAAAGGAAGAACTTTCAACCATCTTAAAAAGGAATTTATTTTTTGAAAAAATAGAAATAACCATTGACCAAATTTATGAAAGTTTATCTATTATGTCCAAGATAAAAGATGATTTACTTGTTTTCTTACACAAACAACTTGTAAAAAACTTAAAAAGAAACAGACGTCTTGTATACTTAGATGTAACGGATTATTTCTTAAAAAGAGATGTTCCAGAAACACCAACCGACAAAACCATGAAATTGTTATTAGACCGAAATGGAATCCCAATTTATTACGATTTTTATGAACCATCTTTTTATGAAGAAAAACAACTAACGAAATTTATTCATAAATTAAGAAACAAATTTTCTTTTGATAAAATTATTTTTATTACGCATAAATTACAACCTGATTTGGATGCTACAGAGTTTTTTCAAAAATATGCAGATGGATATATGATGAATCAAAATATTGAAGATACTGATTTTGTTAATTTGGCTCTAGAAGAACAGCGTTATAAATACAATACTTCTCATACTTTAAAAATTAAAGATTTTATTCGCAAAATGACTTCTCCGGATAATGAAGTAGAGAAAAAAGAAAAAGTAGTTATTTTTTGGGATAAATTTTTAAATATCAAAACGATTCAAAAAAAGAACAAATTAAAACAAATGATTGATTTTTTCAAAACTTCTCCTTTACTTTATAATGATTCAGAAGAAAAACCAAAATTAGAAGTCATTCATAATGAATTAAATTATATGGATTTTTTAAGTAAAAATTATCAACTTGCTAATTATCACTGTATTATTACAAGTGAGTCTAAATTGCAAAATTTTGAATTATTAGAGCAATATAGAAATATTTATCAAATCGATGAATACTTTAATTTAAATGAAATTGATTTGTATTCTATTCCAGCTAATGTAACAGAATCGGATTTGATTGATAGTCATTTTTTAATTACTTTTCTTGCTCTTACATTCTTAAAAGTATTGGAAGCAAAAGTAAATCATCAATATACCATTAAAGAAATTCAAGAAAGTTTATCACAAGCCTATTGTGATCCAATTATGAAAGACATGTATAAACTCATGCCACAAGATGACATTTTTAAAGCTTTAGAAAAAGCATTTGACACTTATATCGATTTAAGCTTTGCTTCTTTTGAAGATATTCGAAGATTTAAAAACTCACTTACTCAAATGGAAGATGAAAAATAAGGATTATCTTTTCTTGAAAATAATCTTTATTTTTATATATTTATTCTTACAAATAAAGATTAAAAACGACATCATCTTATTTTCATAAAATCATGCCGTTTTCTAACGCTCTAATCTTTATTTTTGGAATTCTAAGTGTATTTTATTCTCTGCCTGAGGAGAAAAAATCTCCTCTATGTTCACTTCAAATCCAAATTTTTTCAAAGTTTCAAACGTAAATAGTGGTCCTCTACCACGATAACCACAAGTAGCCGAAGCTACCAAGATGCGAAAATCAACCTTTCCTTGTTTGCCAAAAATCTTTAACGGCCAGGTATGAGGCTTGTCATAACAGATTCTACTTCCTACCTCATAATCGATGACTGCTCTGTCTGCAAAATCCTTAAACCGCATGGCAAATTCGTCCAACATTTTTTCTGCATCCTCTAAATAAGGTGAGCTAATATTGACTCTCATTATTTGATCCTCCTTGAAATTTTTCACGAAATTTTTCCTACCATCTCTTTTATTATACCATTTTTTGAGCAAAAAGTAAATATGTATTATGTAATCTTTATTCTTTAGAAAGTATATTATAATTAAAATTTCAGGTATTTGTTATTTTTTGCATATTTTATTTATAAAAAGAAATACTAGGTATTAGGGTGATATTATGTTTCATTCATTTTATAAAAAAAGAAATGTTATTTTATTTCAAGGTGAAAAAGCATTGCTTCATCATAAACAATATTTTGAAGGATGGTATTTTAAAAACATGAACGATAATTTTGGAATTTCTTTTATTCCAGGAATTAATATTACACCACAATCTAAAAAAGCTTTTATACAAATCATTACCAAAGATACCTCTTCTTTTGTAAGCTACCCTATTGAAAATTTTATCTACCATGAAAAACCTTTTTCCATTCAAATAGAACATAATCTATTTACTAAAGATTACATGCATATTTGCATAGATGATTCTTCTCAAAATTTACACATTCACGGAAAAATAGACTACTTTAATCATACTGACATTAAGAATAATATTTTTTATCCTAATATTATGGGACCATTTTCCTATCTTCCTTTTATGGAATGTAATCATGCGATACTTAGTATGAAAAGTCAAGTAAATGGAAATTTAAATATCAATGAAAAAGAATTTTTATTTTCCAATGATACAGGATATATTGAAAAAGACTGGGGTTATTCTTTCCCGAAAAAATATATTTGGTGTCAAGGAAATGAGTTCCAAAATCCTCATGCAAGTTTTTTATTATCCATTGCAGATGTTCCTTTGAAATTATTTACATTTCAAGGATTCATTTGCGTTCTGAAATTAAAAGATAAAGAATATAAATTTACAAGTTATAACGCTAGTAAATTAGAACTTTATGAAGTTGGCAAAACATCTGTTCATGTTGTTCTAAAAAAAGGAGATTATTCTTTAACGATCTCTTCTGATTTAAATACATCGAATCATTCCTTGATGGCACCGGTTCAAGGAATGATGAAACGAACTGTTTTTGAAAATATTACTTCTTCTCTTTATCTTACTTTAAAAAGGAAAGAGCAAATTTTATTTCAAGATCATAGCAAAAATTGTGGACTAGAAATTGGTTAAATTTCAGTCCACAATGTATTATTGTTTCTTTTCTTTATTTCTTTTATCATTAATAATATCCATTTCTTTTTCTGTAATTAAAGAAACATGATTTTCTTTTGCCCAGCTAACACATCCTTTTAAAACGGTATTTAAGAATACTCTTGGTACTTTGACTAATTTAGCACAAGCTTCATCTGTAAATTTTACCTCTGGATCTATTCTAGAAGCCGCATACTTTACCGTATCTAAACTAATTCCTTTACTTGCTGGAATTGGTTCTGCAATTGGCTTTCTAAATCTTGTATACCAAAAATTTTTACTATCTCTATAACCATAATCAACCGGAACACTTGGAAAAGCATTGGCTTTTACACCGTCTACTATAGAACTATAATACTTACTTTTAATTAAAATATGATCTATTTTTAAAATAAAATGTGCTCCATGTTGGCTTGTGATTCCATTAAAATTATGATAAGGTGGTAAATATTCCTCTTGTACTTTATCATCTTGTGCATTGTCTAATTCTTTTACCCAAGTACATTCAAATACTTGGAAAGCCTCTTTTACAATTTTAGGATATCTTTCATTTGGATTTTCTCTTGCTCTTTTTCCATCTACTAAAGTAAAAATGGTATCTTTCATTTTCTCTTCTGTAGTTTCACCTGGATATCCTAAACGAACTGCCTCTTTAAAATATTTTCTTTTATCTGTAATAAAATTAATACTACATTTTCCTGTACGCAAAATAT
Source organism: uncultured Clostridia bacterium (assembly GCA_944386605.1). Classification (GTDB taxonomy): domain Bacteria; phylum Bacillota; class Clostridia; order TANB77; family CAG-465; genus CAG-465. The sequence continues at coordinate 11,732 of CALXBS010000012.1, forward strand.
TTTTAGCCGTATTAGAGCTATTTCTACAACAAAGTAGCATAGCATAATAATCTTTCCCGGCTATATAATAAGGAAAACATAGCGAATAAGAACCAAGATTTGTCTCGTTATTTTCGCTTAACGTTCCTATTTCTGTTGTTGGCATTGGGAAAAAACTAGAAGTTTGATAAAAGTTATCTACAATTCTTAAATCTTGAAACCCTTCTAATTCTTCTAACTTTTTTGTTTCTTCTTCATTCATATCATACACCTCTTAAATGTTTTCTTTTATATCTTTTTTTATTTTCTACTAATATTATAAAAAGCATTCACCCCCTTTAAAGTGATTCTTTTTGAAGCACTTGATGAGTATCTCTTGCAATCATTAACTCTTCATTGGTTGGAATCACATATAAAGCGATTTTAGAATGGCTACTAGAAATACATGTCTCTATTCCTTTGACACGATTTTTTTCTTGATCTAATTCTACCCCTAGAAATTCTAAATACTGACAAATTCTTTCACGAGTTTCATAACCATTCTCACCGACACCACCTGTAAATATAATAACATCTGCTCCTCCTAGTGTTACCATATATTGCGCAATATATTGTGCTACCTTATAGCTTTGACCATCCAAGGCGATAATAGAACGTTCGTCTCCTTCTTCATAAGCCTTTTCAATATCCCTATAATCTTCAGATACCCCTGATACTCCCCAGGCACCAGATTTTTTATTTAAAATTTTATCCATTTCGTCCGGTAACAAATTCTCTTGTTTCATCAAATAAGTAACAATAGATGGATCAATGTCCCCACTTCGAGTTGCCATAGGAATTCCAGACATAGGTGTAAGCCCCATACTGGTATCGACTGACTTACCATTTTTAATCGCACAAATAGAAGCACCTTGCCCTAAATGGCAACTAATGATTTTCAAAGTTTTGATGTCTTTTTTTAATAAAGTTGCTACACGACTTGCAACATAACGATGACTGGTTCCATGAAAACCATATTTTCTAATTTGATATTTTTCATAATACCCATATGGTATTTGATATAAATAGGTTTTCTTATCCATTGTTTGGTGAAAGGCAGTATCAAAAACAGCTACCATTGGTTTATCAGGAAGTAATTTTTTTACTGCTTCTATTCCTGCAAGACTTTCAGGGTTATGAAGTGGCGCTAAAGGAATACACTGTCTAATTTTTTCAATGACATCTGGAGTAATCAAAACAGACTCGTTAAAATATTCTCCACCATGTACAATACGATGTCCTATTGCTTCTAAATCATCTAATGAATCTAATATTTGATATTTTGGATCTAGTAATAGCTCTAAAACAAATGAAATAGCTTCTTCATGTGTTCTTGCTACATGCGTAATCACAGATTTTTCGCCTCTTACATTTAAACGCAAAGAAGAATTTTTTCCTCCTACTCTTTCGTAATGTCCTTTTACAATTCTATCTTCATTTTTCATGTCAATGACTTGAAATCTTAATGAAGAGCTTCCACAATTTAAAACAAGAATTTTCATTTTAATCACTCCTTTTATCTATTACTTTGCTCAATTGTAATGGTATAAAAACTATTTCCTCTATATTTGCCTGTTATTGGGTCAAAATCTTCTTTTCCATTATAATTAAAACCAGTTAACTCAATTGGTGATTCTATTCTTGTAGTTTGTGTATCCCCTACTAATTTTACAGAAGTACATAGAGTTTCTTCTTCGAATGTTTCATTTGTAATATGATAATATGGTCTTCCTGGTACTAAGTTTACATCATCATATAAATAAAATTGTAATTTTGGATACATTAAATAAGCTTGATCTGGATTTAGAATGGTTTGTTCAACTACCTCTCCGTTTAATGTAAATTTAATTTGATACCCTATCTTGTAATTTGCAATCTCTTGATATTGTTCAAAATAATTTTTCCATACAACATCATAATCCTCATTACTAATTACTTCCTCTTGTGTAAATACAGCATAGAAAATCCCCATAATGTCTTCTGCTTCATAACTACATGTATAGACATCTTTGATAAGACGTTTTTCATTTCCATATTCTGTATATAATCCTATTTTTATAGGATTATCATCTACATATTGTTCGTTCATAGAATGCACATGCTCATAAATCTCATTTGCCCTATTTTCGATCATTTCTTCATTTGTTTCAATTTTAATATTACTATAAATAATGAGTCCAGCTATCCAAATTCCTATCATAACCATCAGTAATATTACAAATATAACCATCCATTTTTTCAAAGTAATCCCTCCATTATATATACACTCATTATACTGTAAAATAGTAGTTTTTTCAACCTATTTTTCAAAAAGTGAAATGATTTTTCACAATGTGAAACTTATGTGAAGTTTTATGTAAAATGTTGACTATTTTTGTACTAGTGGTATAATATATTATGTAAGGGAAATAATAGATATTAAACTTACATGTGCTGATCTATATGGTACACACATAAAGTTTTTAAAGGAGTGATGTTTTATGATGATGATACCAAGAAGAAAGGACGATTTTGATTTATTTGAAGATTTATTTTCTGATCCATTTTTTGAAAGAAGAGAAAATAAGATTATGAAAACCGATATTAAAGAAAAAGATGGAAATTATGTAATTGATATCGATTTACCAGGTTATAACAAAGAGAATATTCAAATTTCGATAGAAAATGGATATCTTACAATTTCTGCTAACATGGATAAAAAAGTAGAACATGAAAAAGATGGAAAGTTTATCCATCAAGAAAGATACGTTGGACAATGTTCAAGAAGCTTTTATGTAGGAGATGATCTAAAAGAAGCAGATATTAAAGCTACCTTTAAAAATGGTACTTTACAACTAACACTTCCAAAACCATCTACACAAAAAGCAGAAAAAGAAAGAAAATATATTCCAATTGATGAAAACTAATTTTAATATATCCTCGAAGTCTAGAGTAAAATCTAGACTTTTTTGTTGTCAAAAAAATTTATTTCTTAATATCTTTTTTAGATGCTAACATACATGCATAGATTATGAAAGAAAAATTAGCGCCTAATACAAAACCTAACAAAAATAATAGCATAATTCCTCCTTACAATCTTTCAATCATAAGACTATATACTATCACTATACCCTATTTTAAAACTTTTGTAAAGTTTTCCAACAAAAAGCTACAATTTTTTTACTATTTCTACAAATTATGACGTAAAATACGTAGCTCTTTAAATTAATTTTTATATATTCTAAATAAAAAAAGAAATACCAAAAAACATCAAAATTTGACTATTTTTGGTATCTATAGATTGCATTATTATATATAGTTATTTTTATTTATGGAAAGTTTTTTAAATTACTTTTCAGTCCTATTTTTAGGAAGATTTTTATTCCACTCAAAGCCAAAATCTTTTCTTTTTATTTTACACATTTGCCCATTTCCTCTGTAAAATACAATACCTTCAATATAATGATCTTTTAAATATTCTTTTATCCCTTCATAAGTTCTTGGGACATCATTTAAGATTCTTTGACCATGTTTTTCTAAGATATCATTCTCTAGATGATAAGGGTTACCATTAATATGCTTTCCTATTAATTCATAAGTTCCATTTTCTAAACTTTTCAAATTATAAAATAATATTACTACTATGTTAACTATCTAAACTGTGGCAAAATCGGTAAAAACGACTTTTGTAATAGCTTTTTATATACAAAAAACCGCATATAGAGGTACTGATTTTATATTATTTTCAAATCCAAAATTTTTTTCTGAAATTCTTATAGCATATTTTGTATTATATTTTTTCATATATAAGTCTAAACTTCTAGACTTAGTATGTATACTTGTTTTTACTTCAATTGGTACTATATCTATATCTTTTTGTATCATAAAATCTAGCTCTGCTTTTCCATCTGATTCCCAATAATAGATTTCATATCCATTTTTTCTTAATTCATTTGCTACATAATGTTCTGTAAGAGGATCCATTGAAATCATTGTTGGTTGCTGACTTAGATCTATTTGGTATAATGGATATCTAGCTTTATTTACAAATAACCCAACATCACTCATATATAGTTTAAATGATGTTAGATCTTTATGCATTTCTAACGGCATCTCTGCAGTAGCCTTATTTACTTGATTAACTATACCACTATTTTTTAGCCAATTAATTGCTTCTCCAAATATACTTGAAGTTCCACCTTTTGAAATAACTTTATACTGAAATTTTGGATTATCTTTAGCTAATTGCATAGGTATTGAATCAAATGCTGCTATTATTTTATTAGATAAACTACTATCTGCATATTTTGTCATGTCTCTTTCATAAGATTGCAATATCTCTGATTGAATATCAATAGTTGCAATGATTTTTTCTTCATTTAAATATGTCTGCACTACTTCTGGCATTCCACCTATTACTAAATAGGTTCTATATAATTTTAAACATAATTCATGAATATCTTTATCCATTCTTGAATTGTTTTCAAAATGCATTTGTATTTCTTTTATTAGATTCTCTCTTCCTATTGCTATTAAAAATTCTTTAAATGATAATGGATACATATTTAGCATTTGTACCTTTCCTACTGGAAAAGAATAATTTTGTCTATTTATTGCAATGCCCAATAGTGATCCTGCTGCAATGATATGATATTGAGGAGCATCTTCATAAAAATATTTTAATGCAGTTAAAGCTCTTTCATTTGCTTGAATTTCATCAAAAAATATTAATGTTTTTTCTGGCACTATCTTTTCTCCATAAAATAACTCCAACTTGTTTATGATATATTTTGCGTCTATACTATCTGAAATTTGATTACTAAATTCTTGATTTGTTTCAAAATTTACATATATTAAATTATCATAATTTTCTTTTCCGAATTGTTTTACAATATATGTTTTTCCTACCTGTCTAGCTCCATGTATAATAAGTGGCTTCCTATTTTTAGACTCCTTCCATTTTATTAAATCATTTAAAATTTCTCTTTTCATAGAAATTCCCCCTTAACGAAATTATACCACATAAGTTCTAAAAAATCAATTCCTAATGTATTTTTTATAACTTATATGGTATTTTATGTATTTTTATACTATTTTATTCAATTCTTTTTTAACTTATAATAATTACATTTTAAAATAAAATATTTCATTATAATAAAAATCATATAGCTTTTTCGGCTATTTGTGCAAAAAATTTTCGGTTATTTGTTGGATTATTTTTCGGTTATTTATAAATTATAATAGTATACTGTCAAGTGTTTAAAGTCAATCGAAATTGCGATAGTACTTTCTTTCAAAAGTGCTACCATAACAAGAATCAGTTAAAAATCCAAATACATCTATTTCATCAACATCAAAGGTAAGATTTTTTCTTTCATTTAATAAACTTGTACATCTTTCTAAATATTTTTCAAATAAATCAAAATTTAATGGCGCTAACTTATTATTGGCTTGAAATCTATATAATTTAACAAAGTTGATATACATTTACTGGATTTACATATTCAATTTTTATTTTCTGTATTTGTGTTTGCAAATATTCTATATTATATAAACTTAAATTAATATAATATATTTTTTAGCTAGTTTTAGTTTTATTACATTTTTTATTGACTTTTCAACAAATTTATATAATGCCTTATTAGAATTGATTTTATTGATATCAAAATTAGAAGATTTACATTCAATATAATATATGTCAACTCTTTCAAATTAAACTTATCAAATGACCTTGTAGAAGATAAAACAACTTAATCAAAACTCTTAAAAGAATACTTTTGATTTTAGAAATTTAAAAAAATTTTAGATCTAGAACTTTAATTTACTTTTATATCATATGTTTTTTGTAAATTTCATTTTTAGCATATTTTCCATAATCCCAATACTTATATTACTACAGTTGTTCAAAATTTAAAAACTAATTTTTATCTAAGACCTTTTTATACTGATAAAAATAAACTAGACTTTTTAAAGAGTGTGCCTTATTCATTTTCTTCACCTAAATACTATAATATTTTGTTTATTACATTTAAAGAATTAGCATGTTATAGAAAAAGTTTTAGGATTCAAATTTGTGATAACTGTGGCAAATATTTTATTCCTAAAACTGCTCATGAAACAAAATATTGTGACGAAATTTTTGATGGTAGTAGAACTTGTAAACAAATTGGTGCTGAACTAACTCACAAAAGAATTTTAGAAGAAGATAGTCTTTGTAAAAAATATAGAGCAAGATATCAGGCTCTTTGCAAACAATCTTCTAATAGTAATAATTCAAAAGTAAAAGAACTTTATGAACAATATAAAAAAGATGGAGCAATCATGTTAGATAAATACAAACATAATAAAATTTCTTCTATTGAATTTGATAACTGGATTAATAACATGAGAATAAGGAGTAAAATTTAAATTTACTCCTTATTGTTACCATTTATTAATATTCTTAATAATGTATTAAAAGTATATATAGATAAAAAAACTCTTATTGTACATAATATAATTAATTCTAAAATAATACTTATAAAAACCATGTTAACGATATAACTACTTCCATAATTTATAAAATAAAAAATAATTGAAACTATTAACAATAATCCTAGTGAATATGAACTTTTTATAAAAAGCTCATACATATCATTAAAAGAATCATTATTAATTAGCATTATGAGTGGTTTTCCTTGATTTTCTTTATTCTTTTTATATTTTTCTTCTGTTCTAAAAATAATGAAAATAGATAAAAATGTTAATATAAATCCAAATAGAGTTCCTGATATTGATATTAGCATATTTAATATATCAGACTTTGAATCAATAAAATATTTTACTATGCTTTCATTTAAAAAGAATAAAATAATTATATTAATTATTATAGATATACTAACATTATGTTTCAAAAGTACTTCTAAAAGATTATCTCTTATATTTTTGAAAAATTCTTTCATATATCCACCTTTACCTTATATATTGATTATATATTCTAGTATAAGCCTCTTTCATTTTCTTATAAAAATTTTCAGATGCAATTTCATTTGATTCTAATGTAATACCCGTTGTTAATATATCTTTTGTATAATTTACAACTATTTGCTCATTCAATTCATTAATACCAACAATATCTAATTTAAAATATTTTTCTGGTTCATCTATATTTAAAGTTACTTCATTAATACTCGTTTTAAGTTCCTCAGCATCATAATATGGATTTTTATGTGCTTTTGTTATTCTTTGTGGTTTAATTTCTATAGTTATATTTTGATCCACATCTGTACTTCTTTGAGTTAAATCTAATGCAGCAGATGCCGCCTTAAAAAAACCTTTATTAGCTACTTGATTACTTAATAAAAATTTACTACTAGTAGTAAATCTAAATGACTTAACTTGTTTTAATGAATTGAATCTTCTTTCTTTATTTCTATTTAATAAATTTCTAAAATTTATCCAATATTTAAAATTCAATTTTTCTTTTATATAGTTAGAAAGGCTAGGAGAATGAGAAGATTTTGCATTATATTCAAAAGCCATAATATTAGTATTTAAAAACATTACAAAGTGTGATACCTCTGCTATGCTTGCAGAACTAGAAATTGTATCTTTAAGAAATTTTATTTCTCCATTTTCTTCATAATAAGTTAATCCACTATCATCTGAGTTAATAAGTTTACCTTCTATATAATCTTCATTGATAGTGTCTACTTTTACAAAATCATAAGTTCCATTTGCTTTTTTTAAATACATAGAATAATCCAAGTTTTCTTTATCAAAAGGAAATTTTTTAAATTCTTCAAATAAATCTCGCATATCTTTTCTATATTCTTTTGATTGCTCAAAAGAATTATTTTCTTTATTATATTTTTGTAACTCTACTTCATAAAAGTAAATCTGTCTATTTATTTTTCTCATATAAAAACTCCCCCAAAAATAATTTCATTCAAATTATATCAGATTTCGACATAATATTCAATTATTTTCCAATCTTTAATCATACACTTCAAAAAATTTCACTAAAAAACTAATTGTGGGTTAGACTTTTATAGTATGTAGATGTTATAATATTAGTATAACAATTATTATTTTGTTTTTTAATTATTGTGTATTTGAATAAAGGAGGTGAAAAAGTAGTGGCTGGGAATATTGAAAAAAGAGGAAAAAATAGTTACAGGTTAGTAGTATTCAAAGGTTTCGACTTAGAAGGTAAACCAATTCGATATCAAAAGACTGTACATTGCACTAATAAATCTGAAGCAAAAATTGAACTTTCTAAATTTATTTCAGAAATTGAAAATGGATTTGTTGTTGAAGGTAGACTTCCAACATTTGAACAATTTGTTGAAATATGGAAAAGAGATTATGGCAAGAAGGAACTTGCGCCATCTACATATAGTAGATATATTGGCATGTTAGAAAGTAGAATAATTCCATATTTTGGACATTTCAAGTTAGATAAAATAAAACCAACAGATATCATGCTATTTTATGATCTATTAGAGAAAGATACTCAAATAAGAAGAATAAAATGTAATAATGGTGTAAGAACTCTAAAACCCTTATCCAAGAAAACTATATTAGAACATCACAGGTTACTTCGTGCTATGCTTCATAAGGCTGTCTATTGGCAATTAATTGTAAATAATCCTGTCGAACGTGTACAACCACCAAAAACTAAAAAAGCAAAAAGAAAATGTTATGATGAAAATCAAACAAAAATACTCGTAGAAAATCTAGAACAACTTACTGGTGATAACATTAAATATAGAGTTGCAATTATACTTGATATATTTACTGGTGTACGTTTAGGAGAACTTATGGGCATTGAATGGTCTGATGTAGATTTACAAAATGGAATTATAAATATTAACAAATCTAGTCAATATTTATCTGACAAAGGTATCTTCTTTAAAGATCCTAAAACAGAAAGTTCTATTAGAGACATTGCAATACCAAATTTCGTAGTTTCACTGCTAGAAGAATATAAATTATGGACTAATTCAGATAGATTATTTGTCCAATCTTGTGGAAAACCTATGAATCCTGACACAATTAGTAAGTGATTTGTTAAATTTATTAAAGGGACTGGATTACCTGTAATTAATTTTCATGGTTTAAGGCACACAAATGCAACATTATTAATAGCACAACAAGTAGATGTTGCAACTGTATCAGCAAGACTTGGTCATGCACAAATTACTACAACATATAATTTTTATGTACATCCATTGCAATCTCATAACAAAATTTCAGGAAGTGTTTTAGAAAATTTGTTATTACCAAGTACAACCCTCTAAATCTTTTTTCAATTCTTGAAACTACTTTGTAAACTCTATAAGAATATTTTACTAATTTCAGTTTTTTAGTGAAATTTATGGTACTTTAAAGATACAAATTGAGGAGATACTCCCCAAAATCTCCCCAATTTGACATAAATTAGTAATTTTTGCCCATTATTGCAACCAATTTTCAAACAATAAAAAATCACTAAAACAGTTGCAGTTCTAGTGATATATGCTTTGGTTGCGGGGGTAAGACTCGAACTTACGACCTTCGGGTTATGAGCCCGACGAGCTGCCAACTGCTCCACCCCGCGATTCATTACTATTTGAGTATACTATAATTATATGTATTTGTCAATAGATTATTCCTATTTTTTTTACATTTTTTTCTAAATGTAAAATGAAAAAGTAAAATCCAAAAATAACTTCAAAATTATCCAAATAAGCTTTCCTTTATATAATATTACTCTTTATTCAGTTATATTTCTTTCATAACTCCTTTTAAATTCCATTTATACTTTTTCTAATTTAAATTTATTCTACCATATTATATACAACTACAACTATTTTGTACTTTTTATCTCCACAATATGAAATATTTTTATTGACAAACACATATAATGCTAGTATAATATTAAATGCAAATAATTTGCATTTAAAAAAATGGAGGCTCAACATGAAAGAAATACTATTAGATACATTAATAGATTCTGTCAAACTATTACCTTTTCTTTTCTTATCTTATTTATTGATAGAATATATTGAACACAAATCATCTAAAAAATTAGAAAAAATATTAGGAAACTCAGGAAAATTTGGAACAATAATAGGGGCTATTCTTGGTTGTATTCCACAATGTGGATTTTCTGTTACTGCTTCTAACTTATACAGTAGTCGTGTAATCACATTAGGTACCCTTATTGCCGTATATTTAACTACTTCTGATGAAGCAATTCCTGTACTATTATCTAACCCAAATAACGGTGGAATGATTTTAAAAATCATTGCAGTAAAACTTGTTATTGCGATCATTGCAGGATTTTTGATTGACTTTTTCTTAAAAAAGAAACATTCACAAAGTCAGCAAGTAAAAGAAGCAAACGAACATATTCATGACATGTGTAAACATTGTGACTGTGAACATAGTGGTATTTTAAAATCTGCTACACGTCATACTTTAGAAATTTTTCTTTTCTTAATTATCATTATCTTTTTATTAAACACCGCAATTTTCTATATAGGAGAAGAAAATCTATCTAAAATCTTAATGAGCGGAAACATCTTCCAACCATTTATAGCAGGACTTATTGGACTTATTCCAAACTGTGCTTCTTCTGTTCTTTTAACCCAACTATTTATTTCAGGCAATCTTAGCTTTGCCTCTATTATAGCAGGATTATCAACAGGTGCAGGAATAGGAACCGTTGTATTATTTAAATCGAATAAAAATATAAAAGAAAACTTAAAAATACTTGGTCTTTTATATCTTATCGGTAGTGTAAGTGGTTTTGTAATAGAAATTATTAGCAGGCTTTTGGTATGAAGCAAACCAAAAAAAGAAACGAAATCTATGAAATCTTTTTACATACCACTTCTCCACTTACCGCAGAAGATGTTGCAAATCAGTTAAAAGGAAAAATACCTATTCACTTAGCTACTATTTACAGAACTTTAAATAAAATGTGTGATGAAAACCTTCTTGTAAAAAATGTAATGCAAGATAAGAAAAGTTATTTTGAATTAAAAAAAGAACATCACACACATCATTTAATCTGTAAGCAATGTCATCAAATACTAGATATTGATATCTGCCCTTTAAAAGAATTTGAGCAAAATATCTATGAAAAGACAGGGTTTGAAATTACAGATCATGTAATCGAATTAAGAGGAATTTGTAATCAATGTAAAGTAAAAGAAAGTATCCAATAAGGAGCTTTCTTTTTTATTTCTTCTTTTTAAAATAATTGCAAAACCTTAGATTCTGATAACTAGCTCTACTTAATTTATCCTTTACCCTATTACAATAAATATATTTTAATTTATATTTTTCAGAATAAATAAACCTTGCGTACTCACACTGATTACATTTATATATCATAATTTCACCATTATTAGTGTATGAAATTATTCAAAAAAAATACAATCTTTTCTTAAAAACAAAAAACAAGTAAATTGTTAGAAATCTACTTGTTTTTTAGTATTCTGGTGATCCATCAAAATTTATATATATAACTTAATAAAAAATTGTTATAATAATTAATGCAATTTTAATGCAACGTGATTGATTTTTAAAAATATTTGTATAACTTTTTTAAAATTATATAAAATTATGAAAAGCCTAAAGACTAGGATTTTCAAAGTATTACAAATATAATAAAAAAAACACCCTAAAGTGTTTCTTTCTGGTAGCGGTAACTGGGGTCGAACCAGTGACCTTTCGGGTATGAACCGAACGCTCTAGCCAACTAAGCTATACCGCCATATACCTATATGTTATCCAGCTACGAGTTATATTATACAATAACATATAGTTTATGTCAATATTTTTTTGTCATATTTTGATTAAAATTACAAATTAAACTTAACAGATACCCTATTTACATAAATGCCTTCATTGACATGTGCAGTAATCACATCTCCATCATTTGTTTCAATATTGTCACCATCTACAATCTGAATATCCCTTGTAATAATCTCATCGCATAGATTAGCTACAAAATCAAATAAATCTAAGAAATTCTTGTTTTCACTTCTTACTTCAATTTCATTTTTACCAAATTCATTTAAACCATAAGTATAAACAATGGTAGCATCTAATTCCAAAGGACAAATACAAATCCACAAATGTACAGGCTTTTTCCCTTTTAAGCCAAACTCTCTTGCATCCTCTATATAAGCTTTTGCATTATAAGTAATCTTTTGAGCAGGCATATAAATAGCAATGGCATTATCAAAATTTGCAACCACACACATAATATTGGTAAATAGTTGAAATCCCTCTACTTTATTTGTAATTCCCATAATAGAAACAAGTATATGTGCCTTATGAGAAGCAACTATATTTTCTGAATGATTCCACAAAAAATTATACTTACAACATTCTACTGCATTATCATTTGCCATAGGGGTTTCTACACAACTAATTCCAACAATATAGTCTTCATATTGAAATAAAAAAGCATTCCCACTCTCATCAAACTTAACATCTACATTATATTTTCTTACAAGAGTAGCAATCATTTCTGGTATATGAAAATTGCTATTTTCTAATAACAAATACCCCATAATACTACTTGTTTTGTTTTTATTTCCTTTTTTCATCTACACATCTTCTCCTTTGTTTTTTAATCAAAATATGGACTTATTTCTTCTAAGTCTTTAAAATCAAGTTGTCTTTTGGCCTCATAAGCAACAATTGCAACACTGTTAGAAAGATTTAAAGAACGTATATTATCTTTCATTGGAATTCTTACTGCCCTATCAAAATTTTCCAAAATAAAATCTTCTGGAAGTCCCCTTGTTTCAGGTCCAAAAATAAGATAAGAATCATCCGTATAATGAACATCACTATAAACTTTCTTAGATTTTGTAGAAAGTAAAAATATATCCTTAGATTTTACTTTTTCTTTAAATTCATTTAAATTCTCATATGTAACAATATCTAACTTATCCCAATAATCTAGTCCAGCTCTTCTAACAGCTTTCTCAGATATATCAAATCCAAGTGGTTTTACCAAATGTAAAGTAGCTCCAATTGCCGCACATGTTCTAGCAATATTTCCTGTATTTTGCGGAATTTCAGGTTCCACTAAAACAATATTTAAACTCACATTATTTCCTTCTTTCTTACTATATTTCTTCCTTTATTTTTTCTTGTTCTAATATTGGTTTTATTTTTTCTTCTAAAACTTCATCATATTGTATCCAATCTTGCACATTAATTTCTCTATAACCACATTCAGCGTCAATATCTTTGGCAATCACTTTTTCAATTCCAGCATTGATAATAACACGCTTACACATACTACAAGAATCTGTATAAGATGTAAAATCACCATTTGCTTCTCTTCCTACTAAATATAAAGTTCCACCTATTAAATCTCTTCTTGCAGCACTAATAATGGCGTTTTGTTCTGCATGAACCGAACGACAAAGTTCATATTTTTCACCGCTTTTTATATTTAACTTTTGTCTTGCACAATATCCTAAATCAATACAATTTTTTCTTCCACGAGGTGCACCTGTATATCCAGTAGAAATAATCTCATCATTTTTAACCACAATTGCTCCATAATTTCTACGAATACAAGTTCCCCTTTTTGTTATAGAATCTGCTATACTCAAATAATAATTAATTTTATCTACCCTATCACTCATACTACATCCTCATTTCTTTTTACATCAAAAAAATTATATCATTTTACAAAAATAAAGTCAACGACTCTCTCCATAAAGAACTATAATAGAAAAATTTATGGTATCAATTTTTGTATTAATTTTATCTTTCCTTGTAAAAATTCTACTTTAGCAAAAGCACCATTAATTAAAGTAAGTTGTGGAGGCACATGCCCTATATCTGCATTATAAATAATAGGTACATTAAGATCATATAAAGCTTTCTTTAACGCTTCTAGATAAGTAAAATCTTGTACTGCTTGACCAGAAAAAGTTCTTCCAATTAAGAAAGCATTTGCATTAGAAAACCATCCAAGCTCTCTCATTTTCCAAAGTCTTCTATAAAGTTCTGCAGCATTTAATTCACAATTATCTAAATACCAAATCATTCCTTCAGAAAATTGGGAACAAAATGAAGAACAAGTATCAAATTTGGTTCCCATTAATAAAGCAAGAACATCTACACATCCGCCAATTAATCTTCCTTCTACTGCAATATGAGTATCTTTGGAACCTAATATCTCATATTTTACATTTTCTGTTAACTGATACCCATTTAAATTTCCTTCTTCAAATTCCTGTAGCTGAAACTTGTCAAAACTGGTTTGAACAAACTCAATATCTTCTGACTTTAAAAAAGAAATCGTATTTTTTAAGCAAGGATGATAATGTTCTAAATTCATTGCAAATTCACTTAAATTTTCAGCATGAATCGTTGCAATATGATATTTAGTGGTTAAATAAAAAAGTAATAAACTAGGATCTGAATAGCCTTGAACCCATTTAATAGAATCGGGATTTTTTAACACATCTGCATATTCATCCAAATAAGGCAACATTTCCATTAAAAATTCTCCACCTCTAGCAGATAGTATATGCTTTACATTCGGATCTTTCCATAATGTTATAAATTCTTTTGCACGTGTCTTTCCATCAGAACTAACACACATAAAAGAATTTCTGGTATTAGGAGTTTCTATCACGCAAAATCCTAATTCTTTTAAATTAGAAATGGCACGATCAATTTTTAAAAGATTAGCTCCATCAGATACAGCCGTAATTCCAATGGTATCTCCATTTTTTAATTTTTGAGGGTATTTTATCATTTATCTTTCCTCCTTATCATCAAATTCATACATTATAATTGAAAGTAAATTAAAAGCTGCCGTTTCAGCTCTAAGAATTCTTGTTCCTAGACTAACACTATTCATATTCTTGTTTTCCAATAAATTTTCTACCTCTGCTTGATCAAAACCGCCTTCTGCTCCAACAATAATTGCGATTTTCTTGATATTAGAAAATGATTTTAATTTTTGAATAGTAGTATATAAAGAAGCTTTCTCTTGCTCATATGCTACAAAACAAACATCATATTCCTTAAAATCATTTGTAATTTCTTTTAACTCCTTAAAACTTTCGATAGAAGCCATATCAGTTCTTCCACATTGCTTGCAAGCTTCATTTGCAATTTTCTGTAATTTTTCGATACGTTTGGCTCTTGATTTTTCGTCCAATTTCACAACGACATTTCGTGAGAAAAAAGGAACAACCTTTTTAACACCTAATTCAGTTGCTTTTTGTACTACCAAATCCATCTTGTCATTTTTAAGCATTGCCATATATAAAGTCACATCTATACCAGGAACACCTTCCTCTTTTGTTCTTCCAATATTTTTCAGCAAAATTGCATGTGGATACATTTGAACAATTTTGCAAATGTATTCATTTACAACAATTTCATCTCCCACTTGATGTCTTAATACCTGAATATGTTTTACTTCATTTCCCATTATTTCTATTTCTTGATCATTTTTTCTTTTAATATCCTTCTCTTCTACAATAAATCTTCTTGCCACATAATCACCAAAAACATTATACCAAATATTCTAAAAAAATACAACGCAAAAGAGATGAACAAATACATGATCTATCCATCTCTTTTTTCTAACATTAAATAAAACCTTCATCTGAGAAATTTTGGCACATTTTTTCCGCTTTAGAATCATACATACATTCATTTTGACATAGCATATTCACAATTTCCAAGAAAAATTCTAGTTCAGATTTTGCATATTTTCTCTCTATTGTTTAATTGTTAGGTTATCAAGTTTTTAAACATTATATCATAATTTCTTCATTTATATAAACTTTTAATACAATTTTATCCTTTATACTCTCCTCCATTGATGTGCATTATTTGTCCTGTAACATAAGAAGAATCATCACTTGCCAAATATATAAATAGTGGTGCAATTTCATATGGATGACCTGCTCTTCCCATTGGTGCATCTGAACCAAGTGTGGGTATTTTCTCTGCTTCCCAACATGCTGGTTGTAATGGTGTCCAAAATACTCCTGGCGAAACTGCATTCACTCTTATATTTTTATCCGCTAGATTTGTTGCAAGCGATCTTGTAAAACCTACTATGGCTCCTTTTGTTGTTACATAATCTATTAATTCAGGCTCGCCTTTAAAAGTAGTGATTGAAGTTACATTTATAATACTACTACCCGGTTTCATATGTTTAAGAGCACTTTTGGTTAAATAAAACATTCCATATATATTTGTTTTCATGGTTAAATCAAATTGTTCTTCTGTAATTTCTAATAAGCTTTTTTGCTGGTATTGCACCCCAGCATTATTTACTAAAATATCAATTTTACCAAAACTATTCATTGTTTCCTCTACAATTTTATCTGAAAATTCTTTTTCTTTTATATCTCCTGCAATTAAAGCACACCTTCCTCCTAGTCTTTCTATAAAATCTTTTGTTTCCTCTGCATCTTGATGTTCATTATAATATACTATTACTACATTTGCTCCTTCCTTTACAAAACCAACTGCAACTGCTCTTCCAATCCCAGAATCTCCTCCTGTTATAATTGCAACCTTTCCCATCAATTTTCCAGCTGCTCTATAGTATGGATTATTAAATATTGGTCTTGGTCTCATTAAATATTCCATTCCTGGTTGCACATCTTGATGTTGTGGCGGGAATTCAATCCTATAATCTTTGCATATTCTTCCGTAACCTAAATTGTCTATGTATTTTAAGCCATAATCATCTTGCCCATTGTTATTGTATGTATAATACTTATAGTCCATTTTTTTCACCTCTTATGGTATATAATATTAAAAATATAATAAATAGGTGCATTGTTACGTAAAAAAATTGTTATGTAATATTATATATTTTTCCCATTTTGCTGTTTAATTCCTTAATAAAGTACAAAAATAATGCCAAGCAAAGCCTGACACTATTTATCTATCTAAAGAAACCTTTTTTCTTTACACTTACCTCTTCACCCAAAGTACTTGCAAATTCTTTTAAGATTTCCCTTTGTCTATCATTTAAACGTTTTGGAATATCTACATCTACAGTAAATTCTAAGTTTCCTTTTCCTCTACCATGAATATTTTGAATACCTTTCTCTTTTAACTTAAAAGTAGTACCCGCATTGGTTCCTTCTGGTATTTCAAACTCTACTTCTCCTTCTAAGGTAGGAATTTTAATCGTTCCTCCAAGTACCATTTTTGAATATGGCACTTTAAAGTTAGCCAAAATATCAAAGCCACGTCTTGTAAATATTTTATGTGGAGCTACACTTACCACAATGTATAAATCCCCTGATGGTCCACCTTTTAAGCCAACATCCCCTTCACCAGAAAGAGAAATTGCTTGCCCATTATCAATACCTGCTGGAATGGTAACACTTAACTTTCTTGTTTTTCTACTTGTGCCCTTTCCATTACATTTCTCACAAGGCGCTTCTATTACTTTTCCTTCTCCACCACATTTATCACATGTCTTAACAGAAGAAAAAGTTCCCATAATGGTATTTTGAGTAAATTGAATCTTTCCTCTACCACCACATTTATCACAAGTAACTACTTTACTTCCAGGTTTTGCACCACTACCATGACAAACTTCACATTTTTCCTGTCTTGCTACATTAATTTCTTTTTTAGTACCAAAAGCAGCTTCTTCAAATGTAATATTTAGATTATATCTTAAATCTGCACCTTTGGTTGGCCCTTTTTTCTTAGCACTTGATCCAAAGCCACCAAAGCCACCTCCAAAAACACTGCCTAAAATATCATCTAAATCAATATCTACACCCATTCCGCTACCAAATCCAGAAAAATCAAAACCGCCATAATTTCCATAACTTCCGCCACCAAATCCGGCTTGTTCAAAGTTAGATCCAAAGCGATCATATTGTGCACGTTTGGTTTCATCCGATAAAACAGAGTAGGCTTCATTAATTTCTTTAAATTTTACTTCCGCCTTTGCTTTTTCTTCTTCTGTATGTTGAGCATCTGGATGATACTGTTTTGCAAGTTTTCTAAACGCTCTTTTTATTTCATCTGCTGTAGCAGTTTTAGATACTCCTAATATCTCATAATAATCTTTTGAATCTGCCACGAAATATTTCCCCCTATACTTAAAAATTAGGGCGGAAAAGTATTATCTACTTTTTAACCACCCTCATTTTTTAATACTTTTTAATTATTTATTTTCATTATTATCTTCTACTTTATAGTCTGCATCATGAACAACATTATCAGTTCCTTGTGCTTCTGCATTATTGTTAGCTTGTGCATCTCCTTGTGCAGCTTGTGCTTGAGAATATAATTTTTGAGAAATCTCATAAAATACTTCTGTTAATTTCTCAGATGCTTTCTTAATTGCATCATTATCAGTACCCTCTAGCGCTTTTTTCACGTTAGCAACTTCTGCTTCTACTTTTGCTTTTTCTTCATCAGAAATTTTACCTTCTAACTCTTTTAAAGTTTTTTCAGTATTATATACCAAAGAATCTGCATTATTTCTAATTTCTACATCTTCTTTTTTCTTTCTATCTTCAGCAGCATGTGCTTCAGCTTCTTTTACTGCTTTTTGAATTTCTTCTTCTGTTAAGTTTGTGCTAGCAGTAATTGCAATTTTTTGCTCATTATTAGTTGCTAAATCTTTTGCAGATACATGAACGATACCATTGGCATCAATATCAAATGTAACTTCAATTTGAGGAACTCCTCTTGGTGCTGGTGGAATACCAGTTAAACTAAATCTTCCTAATGTTTTGTTATAAGAGGCGATTTCTCTTTCACCTTGTAATACATGTACTTCAACAGCAGTTTGGCTATCTGCAGCAGTACTAAATATTTGTGATTTCTTAGTAGGAATAGTAGTGTTTCTTTCAATTAATTTTGTAAACACTCCACCATATGTTTCAATACCAAGTGATAAAGGTGTAACATCTAACAATACTAAATCTTTTACTTCACCAGTTAATACTCCTCCTTGAATAGCTGCACCAACTGCAACACATTCATCAGGATTGATTCCTTTATATGGTTCTTTAGAAGTAATTTTCTTTACAGTTTCTTGTACCAATGGAACTCTTGTAGAACCACCAACAAGTAAAACTTTGTTAATTTGATCAAATGTTAAACCAGCATCTTTCATTGCTTGATTTACAGGTCCTACAGTTGCATCTACAAGATCTGAAATTAATTCTTCAAATTTTGCTCTTGTTAATGTAATATCTAAGTGTTTTGGACCAGTTGAATCAGCAGTAATAAATGGAAGATTAATTTGTGCTTGCATAACGCCAGAAAGCTCAATTTTAGCTTTTTCAGCTGCTTCCTTTAATCTTTGCATTGCCATACTATCTTTTGATAGATCAATTCCATTATCTTTCTTAAATTCATCTACCAAATATTTAATAATTCTTTCATCAAAGTCATCTCCACCAAGTCTATTATTTCCTGATGTTGCCATAACTTCAAATACGCCATCTGCAATATCTAGTATAGATACATCAAAAGTACCTCCACCAAGATCATAAATCATAATCTTTTGCTCAGCATCTTTATCAAAACCATGAGCAAGAGATGCAGCAGTTGGTTCATTAATAATTCTTAATACTTCAAGACCTGCTATTCTACCTGCATCTTTTGTTGCTTGTCTTTGTGAATCACTAAAATATGCAGGTACAGTGATAACCGCTTGTGTTACTTTTTC
>CALXBS010000013.1 GCA_944386605.1 uncultured Clostridia bacterium
AAGTCCAAATATTTTACCTTTTTCAACATAGATTGATAAATCATCTATTGCTTTAAATTTACCATAACTTTTAGTTAGATTTTCAATTTCAATTACTTTTTCCATAACTTCCTCCTTGTTTTGAACTGGTATAATTATACTATAAATATCAAAATTTTTCCATACTCACTTGAAAATATCTAGGAAAATGATATAATGAATTTATCAGAGAGATTTAATCAATCTTATAGTCTTAATTTCGTATACGTGTATAGTTAAGGCTCCAATGACGTATCTGTTCGAACTTTTATGAACAGGAGATACAAAATCAATCAGAAAAATAATCTGGTTGATTTTTTGTTGTCTAAAAAAGCAATTTAAAATCATCCAAAAAGAAGGGATGGTGTTTTAAATGAAGATAATTAAACAAGAATTACAAAAATTTAAAAATTTCTGGCATAGTATTATGAACCACTTTCATAAAAGAATTTGCTATGATAAAGATGAAAACTATAAAATTGTAAGTGATGACCTATATAAAAATGGCATATTTACTGATGATGAAAATGAAATTGCAAATAACATTTCAAGAAAAGTAAAACCAAAAGAAAATATAGAAAAATCTACAAATAAAAAGAAAGATAATTTTGAACTAAAGTAAGGAGAAAAAGATTATGGAAGAAAATAGAGTTGAAAATATAATAAATATAATTAAGGATATGGATATTAAAAATAAATTACGACTAGGAATTTGTTTAACTACAAGTGATTGGGCTAATATCTTATACAATAAAGATGAAATGTATGAAAAATTTGATACTATGCTAAAAGAATTTGATGAAGAATATAGAACAACCTTAATAAATTTTGCAAAATATAAACTTGTAATGTTTACTATGGCTAAAATAATGGAAATGGAACAATCACAAAGAAATAAAGTGGCTTTATATTTATTTAATAGTATAAATATTTGAGAAAATTTCAAAATATAATTGACTAATACAAACAAAAGTTTTATGATTGTGAAAAGGATGTGATTTTATTGAAAAAAGAAATGATAAAAACAGAAATAACTGTAAAAAAATAAATTAGTTAAAGTTATGAGAGTTGAAGAAATAGACTATATTTCTTTAACGGATTTAGCTAAATATCAAAATGAAGAAGATCCATCAGGAGTTATAAGAAACTGGATGTCAAATAAAAATTCATTTGATTTTTATAGTCTTTGGGAAGAATTACATAATGATAATTTTAATTCCGTGAAATCACACAGAATTAAAATTGAGGAAGTTGGATATAATCGTTTTACTATGACTCCAAACAGATGGAAAAAAGATTTTAATGCAATTGGTATTATTCCAAGTAGTGGCAAATATAGTATTGGAACATTTGCACACCCTGATATAGCATTTGAATTTGCTAGCTGGCTAAATGTAGAATTTAAGCTATATTTAATTACAGAATTTGAACGATTAAAGAAAAATGAAGCATATCAAAATAAAGTAAATTGGTCTGTTAGAAGAGAATTAGCAAAAACTAATTATAGAATACATACTGATAGTATAAAAGAAAATATAGTACCAAAATTAACTGAAAATCAAAAACAATTTGTTTATGCAAATGAAGCAGATATTTTAAATGTCGCATTATTTGGAATGACAGCTAAAGAATGGAAAGATAGAAATCCTAATTTAGATGAAAATATGAGAGATTATGCAAATATTCTACAGCTTGTTATTTTGAGTAATCTAGAAAATTTAAATGCTGAGTTTATAAAACAAGGCCTATCTCAAAAACAAAGATTAGAAAAACTAAATGAAACTGCTATAAAACAACTTGAAATTTTACAAAATAATAATGGAATAAAAAGAATTGAAGAATTAGATAATACTAAATGGATACAAAGTTAAATGATTAGAATATATTTATATAATTTATTTATTTTCTTTTTTATAAAATAATTACTTTTGAATATTGTATAATTGATTGTAAATTTTTTTAAAGAATGATACAATATTTTTGAAGTAGGAGGAAGTTAGAATATGAAGAGTTTAAATGTCAGTAAATGTGAATTTGATAATCCAGAAAATTGCTATCATTTAACAAGAGGTGTTCATGAAGAAAGTATTGCTGAAAAAGGATTAGGGGCTGATATTGGAATAAGAAGTAAAGATGGATTAGGAAATGAAAAAACATCTAAAGTTTTTTTTGCTAAATCATTAGAAGGTGCATTGATATTTATAAATAGAAATTTTAATATTTTTCGTAGTGCTGCCAAACATAATAATTTTGCAGGAATAAAAGGAGCATTAAAAGACGATGCTCCAGAATTATATGAACATATTTTTAATGATATGGTACATGATGATATGTCTGAAGAAGAGTTAGATAATGTGGCTATAGAATTAGGAAAATTGTATTTAGAAAGAGGCATTTATTATAAGTTGAATTTAAAGTGTTGTACTAGAGAAGAATTTGAAAAAATGAGTTCTTCAAAAAAAGATGAAATTGATTATTTTAGTAATGATATTAATGAAGAAAGACCTGATGAACAACCGACAATAAATAATATGCATACAAGAACAGGAAAAGGTGTAAATCCACTTAAAATGACATTAATGACAAGCAATGGAAGTAAGTCAGCACTAGATATAGCAGTAAGTATGAGTGACTTCTATAAAACATTACATCCCGAACAATCTTTACCAGTTCTTGAACATAAAAATGGTAGTAAGGATAGACCTCTTTTAGAAATATTAATTACGAGAATTAAGGAAAAAAGTACTCAACAATTAGGTCAAGAAACTTTGGATGAACAAAAGGATACTGCATTGTTAGATGAAATAGAACAAGAACTATCAAAACAACAAAGAGAAGTATCTGAACAAATAAAAGAATATATGCTAGATATATAGGAGAATTATAATATGGTTAATATAGAATATGCCAATGCATATAATGAAGTATTAGAGATATTAAAATATATTCCAAGAGAAGATTACAACAAGATACCAAAGAAAAAAATAGAATTTTTTAAAATTAATGCAAGCCATAATAATACATTTAAGTATAATCCCACTAAAACCTTAAGTGAACAAAATGTATCAAAAATTGCTAAAGGAATTATAGCTATATTATTTAGAGATTATTGGGCAACTGAAATACAAAAAAATAAGATTATTGCAAAACAAAATTATGATAGAATGACATTAGAGGAAAAAAAGATAGAAAAATATAATAAAGATAATATTTTTAGTCATTATAGTAATAATCCTGAAAATGATATTGGAAATAATCAAGAATTATCATTGGTAGAAATAAATAATATAAAGTGGTATAAAAAAATATGGAAGTTAATTACAAATATTTTTAATTAACTAATAAAAAATACTTGATTTTTATTAAATAATTTATTAGTATATTTATGATTTGATTGATATTTGTATAAAACGTTAAAAGAGAAAAAAGTTGTAGATAACTACGACAACCGCTCCAAAAGAAATTCGTACTCTCATATAGGAGTTTTTATTTATAAAAGGTAACAGCACTGAAATTAAATCAATGCTTTATTTTTATGCCTCTTTTAAACTATTTTCGTTAAGTAAAGAGTCATATATACTATCATCTTGCCATTTTATAAAACTATCATAAACAATTACCATTTTCTTAAAATTATCGCCTACATTTAAAAGAGATTGCAATTCTTGTTCTCTTTTATTATTATCCTCTATACTATATGCAGATTGAATATAATATTTATCACTACCTTTATTTGCAACAAAATCAATCTCTAATTGTTTATAATCTTTTTTTCCATTATCCAACTTATTTCTTTTCTATTATTCCAACATCTACGTTAAAACCACGTCTAAGAAGTTCAGTGTATATAATATTTTCCATTATATGAGTTTTTCTAATTGTCTAAAATTAATTAAACTATTTCTAATACCGATATCTACAAAATAATATTTTGAAGAAGTTTCAATATATTTTTTACCTTTTACAAACCTTTTTGACCTTTCTATAAAAAATGATTCTTCATACTTTAAATTATAAAATTCACAAAAAATGGAATAGGACAGTTTTTGGGGAATACAATATTGATAAAATCTGTTTTTTAGTATTATACTATTATTAATATAAAAGGATGATTTGTATGGAAATAAAAAGAAATTTTTATTTAAATAAATTAATTTCAAAAACGTTTTTATATGATTAATAAAAGCTAATTACAAGAAGAAATATTAAGATGAATGTATTTTAAATGAAACTAAAAAAACAAAAGTTAGTAAAAAAAGCTTATCATTTGATAAGCTTACTAAAAAGGTTCTATAATAAATATAATTTATTAATCGTAATGTGTAATATCTATATCTATCACAATATCCTCATCATTTAAAATTACAATATAATAGTCTCCCTCAAAAAAACCATTTCTCATTGAATAGCATAAAGAATTACTATCATTAAATTCATTTAATTTTCTATCTTCTTCACCTAAAATCTGATATATTTCTTCTTTATTCATTCCGATAAGATCATACTGTTTTTCTAAATCTTCTATCATTAAATATCTAAAACCATGCCAGTTTTCATTTGTCCATTTTTCTTTTGTAAATGTACTAAAGTAATTTCTTATTCCAAGTTGTAATAGAAATAATAGTAATATATAAAATATAATCATTAAAGCACTATAACAAACAGATTTATAAAATTTTTTATTAAAAATAAATTTAAAAATGATTGGTAGCATTAAAATAATCATAGGAATCACTAAATATACAATATAAAAAAGTATACTAGAAAAATCACTGATACTTCCCGTTATCGCTTCAATAACATATAAAAAAAGGAAAAATATACTACTTAATACATAAAATAATATTCCCAACACAATTCCTAATATCTTATCTTTTTTCATAATCTCATCTCACTTCCAAATGGCTATTTATTCCCACTCATTTATAACAGGCATTTTTTTCATTGTAGGTATGCTATGCCAATATGCTCTATTCTTTTTAATATTTTTATACACCAGATTCTTATTTAACTCATCTAATTTATACGGCGGATTTTCTTTATTTTTGATAAATAAACTATAATATTCTTTTGCTAAATCTATATCATCATCTAGTAAACATATCATACTCTTATCATAACTTCTTCTTTCTTTTTCAAAAAAATCTAATATCCATTTTTTCGCAAATTTTATATCTCTTAACTTTCTATAAAACATCACTTCATCTTTAACAAAATCAACTAATTTTGTTACTTCTAGCTTAAATTGCTCCTCATTTTCAAATTTAATAAATCTTTTTTGGCGCTCTGATAGTCCTTTATACATATGAAAACCTAACACTTCATCCGTTCCATCCCATAAAAAATGTATAGAAATATTTAAATATGTTCCTCTATCCCAAGCCGACGGTTGAAATTCAATGACTGTAAAAAAGTATCCATTATCATCCAAATAAACTCGTGAATTCCCTTTTTGAAAAACCCCAATAGGGATTAAAACTTCTTTACATATTTGTTTTATTATTTTTGAATGAATATTTTTATCTATCACTAAAGCTCTATCTTCTTTGTTATTATCGTTTGATAAGATATTCATTTCTGGATATGCATTACTTGCTTTTTTTATAACTTCTAAAATCGCATTTCCGATAATAAGTTCATTGTCTGTTTTGTCAATTTCTACCACGCATTTTATATCCTCTTTCAATAAACAGAACTGGTTTTTATGCCATAGCATAAAAGTAAATTTTATTTTTCCATTAATACAAAAAGAGGAAAAACAAAAGTGTTTTAAATTAAATTCTTTTTGTGATTTAAAACCTTTAAATGAAATATATTTTGGTGGTGCTTTTCTCATATCTAAATCTTCGCCAAAATGTTTCAAAGCATTGCTTGCAGTTTTTAAATATACCTTTCCAATATCTTGTGGACTAGAATTAAATGGAACTTCTAGCCCCTCAGGTATTGGAACATACACTCCACATTTATTTCTTACACCAGGAACAAATCTTATCATTTTATCTTGCCCCAAAAACACATTTACTGAAAAGGTTCTATCTTGATTATTGTTATTCGTATTTTGATTATTTCTTTCAATTCTTCTATTTATTCTCATTACTAGTTTTGATAATGAACTTATTGTATGCCCTAAATCAAATCCCATAATCTCACCTACCTTTTAAATCGTTATTATCTGTCGTACTAATTATACCATTAAAACAAAAAATAATCTATATTATGGAAAAGTATACAAAATAAAATGTTAAATTTTAATTAATTTTACTATAAAAAACAAGTTTATAGCTTATATGTAACACACCATTAAATAAAATTGTCAATGGTAAGACATGAGCCTAAATATAACCTCTCTCCTTTTTTAATTTTTCTAATAATGTGTATATTTTTAATCAAACTCCAAAGGTCAAATTATTATAAATATAAACATATTTTAGCAAATTAATTTACATAAATTGACTTATCAATAAAAATTTGATACAATATATGCTAATATAGCATTAATAACCCATTTTTATTGAAAGGGAGGAAAAAAATATGACGAGAGTTTTATGGTTAAGCAGACATGATTTGACTGAGGAGCAGATCGCTGATTTAAAGCGGATCTATGGCGAAATTGAAGTAAAAAACTTTGATCAAAAAGTTCAAAATTGGCGTGATGTCGCCAAGGCAGGCGCCGATTGCGACATTCTGGCGGTTGTTCTTCCACCTGCAATTCTTGCAGATCTTACCAATCCGCGGAATAACACAAAACCGGTGATCCGGGCGAAATCCAACAGGGTTCCTACGGGTAATACCGTTGTAAATCCTGCAACTGGAAAGGAAGAAACGGAATACCGTTTTAAGCATGCTGGCTGGGAGCGGGTCATCAAAGTCGAGGTCGTTGTGGAAGCGCTTTAGTCTCGACCATAAAAACAGGCATTGGAATTGCAGTGCCTGTTTTTATTTTACTTAACAGACTCTAAATTAAATTTATCAAATACTTTAGAATGAATAAAATCTTAACAAATTCCAAAATAATAATGAAAATTGGCAAAGAAAATATCTTTCCTACTTCCAATCCAGACAAAACAGAATTTATTAGAGCATAATTTAAAATCATAGTCACTTATTTTAAAGTGCACCCAAATTGTTGACAAAAATAGCCAAGCTTTTGAGGTGTACTTTATTTTTTCTCTCTAATTAAAAGAAATGATAAAGAAACAAAAAATATATTGTTTTTTTTTCAAATTTATTATATACTGCTAGTATAGAGAATAAGAATCAACCCTATCAATTTTAACAAATTATGACTTTGATTACTTATATCTTACTAATATATACAAATTTAAAATATTTTAAGAGGTGTCATATATGAAAAACAAAAAAATAATAATTGCTATTATATCACTCATTACTGTTTTATTAGTAAGTGCGATGATATATATACTATCCATCCAAAGAAAAGGAGTTTTAACTTTTGGAAATGAACATTGCACTTGTAGAACAAACATAACTGCAGGACCTGCTTTTACTTCTTGGACGTGTAAATTATGTGGAATCTCAGGTACTAAGTCTACCACCAGTGTTCCGGAAATTTGTAATATTTGCTCTATTTTAACAGGTAGATGTCCAGATTGTGGCAATTTAAAAAAATAACATCATTCTTTTTTTAATTAGCTCCCCATTGGGAGTTTTTTATTTTTTTGTTAAATTTTTAGCTTGCTTTTCAAAAATCAAATTAATTTTTCTAGACATTTTTCCAAGTTCCATTGCTTTTTCATATTCATTTTTATTTCTTAAATCTATTATTTTATTCTCTTTTACTTTTTTCATCTTACTTCTCCATCAATAATATTATCTCTTCTTAACTCTTCTTGTCTTTTTAAAATATTTTGTTTACTATTAACAAGTTTTTCTTCTAATCTATTGGTATCTGTAATAGGAATTGAAATATTTTCTTTTTCTTCTATCTGTCTTCTTTCTAGCTCTTTTCTTAGTAAACTCATTTTATCTTCCGGTATATATTCTAAAATACTTTCTTTACCATATCTACTTATATAATGCTCAACCTTTTGCAAAAATTTCCAAATCTCATTACTACTCGAATTTTTCTCAATATTAGAAGACATATTAGCTATTTTTAATTGCTCGTTTTCTCTAACCTTTTCTCTATCTATCATGACTATTGGAATACCAAATTCACTTGCAACTTTTTTTGAGTTTTCCCAAACTGGATCTCCTTCTAAACTTTCTATATCCTCCTGATCTTTGATATAAACTACATAATCGGGTTGCATTTTCGTCATTTGCCCCTGTTCATCTATACCTAGTGTATTGATGACAATTTCATTATAATCATTATTGGTATTAGTTTCTAATGTAGAAGGCAACATATAAGTACTACTGTTTAAATCTGTATAAACACCATCCCCTTGATTAAATGGAGTACGTGCATCATGCGGAAACATCCCATTAAAAGAATAATTCTTCGTACCTTGTGCAAAACCAAGCATAGTATCATTTAAATTTAAAACATTTTCAGCTGTCATATAGGATGTAGAAGTATAATATCTTAAGCTTTTTTTATCATTGATATCCTTTGTCATGCTATTCCAAACTTCTTGAGAATTATCCTTAGTAAAGTTTATCCTTTTAACAATCATTGAAAAATCAGTATTAGCGTTAAACAACTCAATATTTTTTCCATTAAAAGTAATACTTCCAATACTGTCCTCTTCTTTTGGCATATATAGATTTTCTTTGTATGCTTGTTCGAATATCTCTTTTGTTTGTTCTGTTAAATATGTACTTACTGATAAATCTGTTTCTACCAAGATATCTAATCCACCAATTTGTTGTAAAATATCCATATCATTACTTTCAAAAATATTTTTGATGGCTCTAATTTGTTCCACTATGCTAGTTTGATATTCATCACTTACAGGTATGTTGTCAATATCTTTTGAAAATCCTTTTACAATAGTAGCTGCCTCTTTTAAATCTATATTATAATATTTTTCTAATAAAGCTAATTTCATTCTATCTAACTCTGGTAACGGATTAAATTTTCCCAAATATTTCTCTATTGGAACTCTTAATTGTTCATCATTTAAACTAGGATTTGTCAATATCGTATCACATACTAATTCTTTAATTTCCTCAAAATGTTCTAATTCACTTTTTCTAGTAATGTTAAATACATTATTAGAGTATAAAATTTCTTCTTGTTCAATTACTTTTTCATCCATACCACTCATTTTCAATGATGGCATAATAGTATTATCAAAAGCGGATTTTGGAGTAGGAGTTTGTGAAAGAAGAAAAATCAAAGTCTCTATTTCTTTCTGAGTGATATTACTTCCTTGCTTTACTTGTTCATGCAAATCATTTACCAACTCTTTATAATATCCATCTGACAGATTGGTCACTATATTTTCCTCAAAGCGATTCCATTTATCTGTTTTTTGTGATACTAACTCTGTCATTTGACTATATAAACTATATTCATAATCACTTAATCCTAACATTCTTTTTTGAAATTTTGAATCTTTAGCAATTAATTGCATTTTATAATTTGGAATATTTTGATATCGTTTTCCAAGAAGTCTTCCATCTAATGATTGTAAAATCGTGTGATCTTTAGCATATAAATTACTAACTTGCAATAATTTTCCACTTAAATGATCCTGATTTTTTAAAAGTTCGTCTACTTCTTCAGGAGTAA
This sequence comes from uncultured Clostridia bacterium, assembly GCA_944386605.1. Taxonomy (GTDB): domain Bacteria; phylum Bacillota; class Clostridia; order TANB77; family CAG-465; genus CAG-465. Next base: position 9,719 of record CALXBS010000013.1, read on the forward strand.
AAAAATTATTAAAAAAATCTTCTAAACTAACAGGCGTCATTTGTTCAAATAATACTTGAAATAATTCTTTATCCTCCTTAAAAACCTGTATACATTCTTTATCATGTATTAACGTACTAATAATAATTTCATCATCAATCCCTTTTTGTGATAATAGTTTCATATAATTTTGTAAAAATTCTCTATTTTTTACTAATTCCTTATTTAATATATTAGAATTTAATACTTCCATAGTTTCTACTACATTACTATTTTCTAATAAATTTTTATAATAATTTTCCGCAAGTACACTATTTTGCTTTAAATAATCTTGCGAAAATTTGGATATTCTATAATCTTTTTGAATAGCTAAATCTAATAATTTCTCTTTAAAATCTGTATCTAATAATAATTCTTCATCTAGATGTTCTAATACTTCTTCTAGTTTCTTTTGAGAATCCGGTTTATTATATTCAAGAAAATCATCCTCCAAAGAATTGGATTCTTGCATTTTAACATATTGTAATATTGCTGTTTTAGCCTCTTTACCTAACAATACTGACGAACTAAAGCGATCAAGTATATATCCCTTTTTAAACGCAGTATCAATTATTCCATCCACTGGGAGCAAAGGTTGTTGCAACTCTTCTAATAATATAATAGAGTATACTTGATCCAAATAATTCGGATTTTTATCTATTGTTTTTAATATTAATTTTCTATTACGTTTTAAAAATTCTGGAGAATCTTCGGATAAAATATAATTTTTATCTACTCTTGAATGATAAAATTCAGCTACATCATGGATGAACTCCTTGATTCCTCTCCTATGATTTTTAACTTCCATTAAAGATCTGTCTTTTTTCAACATATTCTCCTTTCAATTTTACTATTTCTATTATAGGTTATCATTGATTAAAAATTTTTTCAATCACTTAATAAAAAATCTCTACTTTATTCTCTTATGATTCTTGACTTTTATGTAAATTTATTATAGAATAAAATCTATTTTTAACAATCTATAATTATTATCATTTTGATAGCGATATATCCCATTAATATAGACACCGATTAGCCAAAACGATATGTATGTCGTACTCAAAAAATCAGGATGATCTAAACCATCCTGATTCTCATTTTTTCTAATTAGCTTTTAAGTAAATCGTGCCAGTCCCCTTTAGGCCGAAACTGAGAAATATCCTCGCCATTTCGTACTTTGTTCATATAATCATCATATTCTTCTTGAGATAGTGTTCTTTGAAAATATTCATCCCACCATTTAAACCAAGCCCAATATGACTTAGTTGTTTTTACATGCTCTCCTTCCTTGTGCTCTTCTATTTCTACACCAAAACGTGGCGTATGCATAACGCAATATTCAATGGCATACTGATATGGTGTTAAATCTATCTCTTCCTTAATTCTTCCATGAGCCATATCATGTTTTAACCGCCATATCATTCCACCAAAAGCATTAATATAAAAATAGAGTTGCTGTTCCGTACAGGTAAGTACACACGATGAATCTGATAATAGACCTCCATCATACTTTCCAAATTCCTTTTTTTCTTCTTTCATAAGATTTCCTCCAATATTTACTGTTAAGGTAATAATATAGTTACACATAGAGTATAACATATTTTACATAAAATTTCAATTTTGTCTTAAAAGTAAAATCATACTATCATTTATAAAATGATAATATAATAAACTTTTTTGCTTTCATTCCTTTACTATCCCCTACTTTATTCTCTTTTATGATTCTTGACTTTTATGTAAATTTATTATAGAATAAGACATATCTTTAACTATCCAACCAGCTGTTACACACTAGCAGCCAAAATCATTATTTTAAGGAGGAACCAAATGAGTCGATTAGATTTAAAGACGAAGTTATTTTTATCTATCACCAATGTTGTTATTGAAAAAAAGCATAAATATACCATCGGAAAAGTACCTTACAATGTTGCCTATGTATTTGATAGCTATGAAGAATTTAAAAAATATTTTGAATTTTATCTTCCAGACGTTCCAGAAGAAGTCATTAATTTAGCTATTTATACAAAATCCAAAAAAGGTGCAATTATTGCGCTAAAAGGTCTATGTGATCAAATCATTACTCAATCAAAATTGCAATATTATATAAAGCCTTTGTCTCAAAAAGAAATAGAGGAAATTCATTCGAGAGGAAAAATTACTCCCTTAGAAAAAGTTAAGGAATGGGAAGCTTTTGATCTATGTGCCCCTGGTGATACCATAGGATCTGTTGCCAAAAGATGTGTTCAATTTTCTAACAACTGTCATGAATGTCTGATAGAATATGCCTCTCATCAATCAGAATATGATCCCATCAGTTTTAAACATTAGGATAAAAGATAATCATATAATTGAAAGATAAAATTTTCATAGCATAATAGCGACCCGTATTTACGAGTCGCTATTTTTAAGATAAAATTGTTATTTTGAGGTATCAGAATAACGCTATTTTAAATTCTTCTCTAGCACTTCTAAAGAATATAACAACTTAAATAGCTCCATTTGCCATATCTTTTTTTCTTCCAGATATCCATATTTTTCTTCTAAGCCTCTAATATACTTTTCTCTCATGGCTACCATAACGCTATTTGCAATCTCAATAGTGGTATCTTCCATAGAAGTTTTGGTTGTGTCTAGCATAATAGAATTCTCTACACTTTCTGAAAAAAGTCCTTGTAATTCTTTTAAGCTTTTATTATATTCCTGTACATTTCCAATATTTAAAAATCTTCTTTCTTCTAATGCTAAACTACCACGATAATCTCTTCTTACACAAGTTAATGGATCTGCATAGGTAATTACAAGAAAATCAATAAACTTCTTAGATAAAGTTACGTATTTTTTCCTTGTTTCTTGATACCTTTTTTCTGACATATCTCCACGAACATATCTTCTATAATTCCAAACTTGTCTGTCATTGATGGAGCGGTCGATCAGAATAATATCTACATCACGTTTTAAAGAAGCTAGTAACTGTTGATACACTGCATCTATGATTGCAATATTGCTATCCTCTAAATTCATTTCATCAAATTCTTTCTTTAGAGTTTCTTTGTAGTACTTTGAAGTTGTAAATTCTTCAATTAATACTACCTTAAAACCTCCCTTCTTGAAAAAATCATATAAATTATGAATAGCAGTTGTCTTTCCGGTTCTTGGAGTTCCTGTAAATTCAATCACAAATGGTTTTAATAATGGAGATAACGCTTTTAACTTCTGCAATTCTTGCTTTTGCGCATGTAATCTTTTTAATTTTCTATAGTAATCACTATTTTCAAAAATGATATCTCTTAAGAAAATATCTTCTTTTTCATAAAATACACTATCCAAAATATTTTTCAATCTTTGAAAAATAGGTAAACTGGTATCTTCTCCTAAAATTAAACTCTCATACACACTCGTATAATACCATCTTTGCTTCTCTTCACCACGTTTGAATGCAGAAAAATCCCTTTTACCACTTTTTATGAAATTCATCATTAAATCTTCTAAATTATGAATCTTATCCGCACAAATAACAGCTTTAGATCTTAATGGTAATTTTTTAATTTCTTCAATGGTATGCTTTTTGCGTTCTTCCCATGATAAAGATTTATCTGGCTCAGAAGCTCCCATAACAAGTTCTGCAATGTCTTCTCCAAACTCTTCCCTTATATCTTCAATCGTATATTTTGTATCTTCCACGACATCATGTAAATAACCTGCTGCTACGACATGACTATCAAAGCCGTACTGTTCAAGTAATACACCTACACCCATAGGATGGAAAATCATGGGCTTATCAGGCTCTCCTTTTCTTATCTGTCCTTTATGCGCTTGTATTGCAAAAAACTTAGCAAGTTCCTTTACCTCTATGATCCCATTTACTTCCATATACTTTTTAGCAAAGGCATATTTATCTTCAAGAAGACTCTTAACATCTTGTAAAAATTTTTCATACTCTTCATCCTTTATATACATTTTGGCATACCCATTTTCACCGTACTTTTTGGATATATGATGATATGCATTCATGAGCATTTCGTCTAGAGATGAATTTGCATAATGTCTTACTGTATATGCATGGGTTCTTTTTAAACAAGATAAAAGATCCGTATTCCTGTCAGCAGAAGAAAGAATTTTTCCATAATCATTTCTTGGCTCACCTTCTAAAGAAGCTCTATGATCTTCAATTGCCTCTTTCATAATCCTTCTTTGCTCAAAAGTAAAAAATTGCTTCATATTTTCATCTTCCCAAAAAAGCTTAGCAGACAAAAACTCATGCATATCTTTATCTATATGATGAGCAACATCATGAAAAGCAGCTATCACATAAACCATGTTAAAATCAATATTTTCAAATTGTCTTGCAAAGTTTAAGCTTCTCCGGATCACATAACGAACATGCTCCAAATTATGTCCTGCGTCATTTTCCTCATAGATAGGAAAAATTTCAGTTTCCACATAGTTTTTTAAATCCTCATTCATTTTAATCATTTCATTTACCTCCTAATTATAAAAAGTGTTAACAAGTATTATCCGCTCCTATTATACTGAAAATCACATGCATTTTCAACAAAAATATAAAAAAACTTATCATTTCTGATAAGCTTACATGATTTTTATTTTTACTACTTTTTATTTTCCTCTATATTTTCCATTTTTTCTTTTGGACGTTTTAAACTCTTGATTATTTGAATACTCCCTACAATAATGAATAATATAGGAATGATACTCCATAATCCCAAGGATTTTATCACTTCTAGTAAAGAAGATCTATCTTGTATTTGAAAGCAAATAAATCCAATACCTATTACCAAAAATACCAACCCGAAGTAAAATCCCAAGACATTCCATTTTACCTTATCGAATACTCCTTTTATAGAAAGAAAAGCAATGATAAAAGTAAGGGAACCGAGTGTAAAAAATCCTCCAAAATAAATTAGAAAACTTTTATCATTCATCCCCATTAAAATTGCTTCTTTTGGATTATTAGGATTATACTTTACTTCTCTAATACTATTTTTTTCTGGAATGTAATTGCTCCCGTAAGTTGTAGAAACAGTATAATCTTCCCCATCTACTTCATAAGCATACGTTAATTGATAAGTAACACCCTCTTCATCACTATGATAAATATGATAATCTACAAAATATCCATTTGTTGTTATATAATTTTTACTTACTTGACTCAGTTCATAAGTTTCTTTTATTCCCCAAAATAAACATACAACCCCTATTACCAAAGTAATACTAATTAAAAGAAAACTCATTACAAATGGAAAGGAAAATGGAAATTTTTTAATTTTTAAAGTATTTATTTTGATTCGCTTTCTACCTATTATACCAATCAGTACAATGGCAAAAAAGACAGTAATTACTATAGAAGAAACGACATTTCCTTTTTGAATCGAAAAATAACTCCAAACTACCAAAAAAGCAAAACAAAAAATAAAAAAAATAGCCGTATATAGTTTTTTAAATATATTTGCATATTGTTCTTTATTTAACAGAAAACAAATATCTCTTCCAATCATAGCAAGCCCACAAAGTATAAATGGGCTAAGGATTAATTTGGCAATATTTGGATTACGAAAAAATAATACGAATAATAGGACTACCAAAATACTATTTCTAATAATGGAGACTAAAAATATATTTTTATTTTTCATGATCATCTTCCTTTGTTTTAAAAAACTTTTTATATTTTTTTACATAAAATATATCTTTTAATTTTCTTATCTTTTTCATACCAAGTTTTTATCTCATAACCTAAACTTTGTAAATTTTTTAAACTATATTCATTTCCAAAAGTAACTTCTGCTACGATATTTTTAATATTTCTTTCTTTGGCCCTTTTTTCTAAATGTTCTACTAAAATATTTTGTAAATGATTTCCCCTATATTCTGGTAATACAATTACACCATCAATATCAGCACAACTTCCCTCTATATCTGGTACATAGCTTTTAATTTCTTTCATTCTATCAGATACGGATAAAAATATCCAAGCGATCATTTGATCCTGAAAAAAAGCCCCATAAATTTCTCCATCATTTATTGGATCATTTACAATTCTTAAATAGCTTTCCTCTTTAAATGGAAGAAAAAATCCTTTCTCTTCTGGTTTAAAATTGTCTATTACTATATTTTGAACATTGAAAATTTCCTTTACATCTTTTGACGTACAAAGTCTAATTTGAATCTCTTCCCTACTTACTTTATTTTTCATTATTTTTCCCCCATTTCTTTTATTACAAAAATTATATACCAACTTATACCACTTTACAAGCTTTTCTATCAACAAAAAGAAATGCATTTTATATCTAATACATTTCTTTTTTATTTTAAATTTCATCTAAAAAACTACAAATATTTATTCTTGTTTCCACATCATGGTTTTGATCTATATAATAACGATTGCCATCTTCAAAAACTTGATGATCTACTTCTTGTTTAAATAAAATATGAAAAAACAAACCTCCTTTTGGCTTAGAATAACTTAAAAAATTATTTTTATACTCTTTTTCTAAAAAGGCTTCTGCTTTTTTTAAAAGTTTTTTATAAATTACCATTCTCTTTTTTATAATTTTTAATAGATCATTATTTTTTAAATAATCTAATACGATATATTGAAGGAATAAAGAAGTACACAAATCAAAACTTTCTTTAAAAGAATATATTGTCCTTAAAATATCCTCCTGAGCAAGGATATATCCCACATTAACAGATGGACTGATATATTTTGAAAACGTTCCCAAATAAATGACATTTTTTCCTTGATTTAATTCATATAGACTTTTATAACAAATATTGGTAAAGTTTAATAATCGATATGGATCATCTTCCATTACTAAAATATCATATTGATTGATGATTTTTAAAAATTCTTTTCTATTTTCTTCACTCCAACTATATCCTGTTGGATTATGAAAAGTAGGTGTTACATAAATTAATTTTGGATGATATTTCCTTATCTTTTCTTCTAAACTTTTTAAATTAATCCCTTCTTCTTGAATATCAACTCCTATTAAATTTACCTTTTTCTTTTCAAATACTTTCATTGCTCCAAAATAAGTTGGTTGCTCTATTAAAACAGAATCTCCCTCTTTTAATAAAGAATAAACAGCAAGATTAATGGATTGTTGTGAACCACTTGTAATTAACATATCATGGTAACTTCCCATCTGATCCCCTATACTTTTTAAAAAAGTACTTATTTGCATACGCAACTCTTTTAATCCTTTTGGAGTAGCATATGTATGAAAAGAATGATCACTAGCTAAGACACGTTCTACACTTTTTTTGATCCCTTCCTCATCTATTAAATTATACGTTCCTAAAGATCGATTTTTCATTGATTCCTCCTTTTACAGATGTAGAGTGCACTTTTTTCATCCTCTTTTATAGTAAGTTCAAAATAAGGAGAAAGCAACTCTTGAAATTGTTCTTTGGATATCCAATCAAAAATTGTAAAATGTGGTTCATAACCTTGACATATTTGAATATGATAAACTTTTTCATCTACTAAATAAGAAATTTCTAAATAGGCTTTTTCCTCTATTCTATATTCTTTTACCATTGGAATATGAGTTGGTTTATTAGAAAATGTATTAAAGATAAATAAACCCTCTTTTTCAAAAAGATTACTAAACTGTTTTACATCTATATGTTTTAACCAATAGTTAATTGCTTGCTCACAAAAAACTTTTGTATATTTTTCATGTGTTTGATAGACAAAATGTTCAATAGAATCATTGTATATTTGAATCCCCATCTTTTCTAAATCTGGCGGTATCATATCTTTTTCCTGATCAATATAACTCACATCTTGACTTAATCCTATTAGCTTTTTAGATAGTCTTCCATTTCCTCCACATATATCTAATATTTTATCATTTGGATAAATATTTGCCTCTTTTATAAAATAATCTACTCCCTTTGCAAAATATCTTTTATAAATTTGCTCATAAACATCATACTTTGGATACTTCATTTTTTCCTCCTTCATTAAATTTCCCTCTTTATCAAATAAATAAAAAAGTCCATGGTATTGAATATTAAAAGAAGTTTTACTCATTCTAATAGAGTCTTTTTGAGTTCCTGGAAAAGCATAACTTTCATAAGGCAAAGATATGTCATATTCATGATTGATATGAACAATTACTTTTGCATTAGTATTTTGAAACAAATAATCTAATAAGGGTGCATTTAAAGTAGCTTTTTTCGTAATAGCATACACAACATGTTGTTTATGATCTACACTACGCACAACGGTATACTCTTCTAAATCTTTTTTTCCTCTTAAAGTTGTTATAAAACCTTGTTTTGTCTTTACAGCAACACTTCCAAAAATATACTGTTTTCCATAAATTCTTTTTTTCATTCTCTCCTTATATTTTTCAATATATGCTCTATACAAAGCAATATCCTCAAAATCTATCATGTTATTTTTATCTTCTTGTTCTAGTATGGTTTGATAATACTGATCTTGTTCACAAGTTTTTAAAAAAGTTTCTTCCTTTTCGATTTTAAAAATACTTCTTTCTTTGGTTAAAACGTATAATTCTGATTCTACCTCTAGTATGACAAACTGAAAGTGATGTTTTAATAATGATTCATAGATAGAATCAATAATATCTTCTCTTAATTCTAAAATTTTAACCTTTTTATACACCATCATTTTGTATCATTTCCTTTATTAACATTCGTGCAATTTCCTCTTTTCCACAAGCCTTAATATACTCTTCTTTTGTCTTAATAATAAAAGCTTGATGTTTCCCTTCACGAATCGATTCTAAATCATTTGCTACCACCAAATCACAATGATTTTTTTCTTTTAAACGTAATGCGGTATTAATTAAAGTTTCTTTACTTACTTGGTCTAATAGTTTAAACCCTACCAAATAAGTTTTAGGACTTATTGTTTTGATCATAGAGATAATCTTAGGAGTTTTCTTTAGTTTAATCATTAAATGCTCTTCACTAGATGAAATTTTATTTTCTTTTAAACCAAAAGGATAATGACAAATAACATCTAATATATTTTCCTCTTTATGCTTTTCTATATTCTCTGCAAGTTTTTCAGCAGTAGTCACATAATCTACTGTATAATCTGATACTGCCATAGAATGGATAAAAAAATGAATCGTGTTATTGATTAGTAAACGAGTAATGGTATTTTGTAAATCTTTTGTATCTACAATCTCGATAATTTCTATTTTAGAATGCTTTGGTTTAAAAGAATCCTTAGCACAAACATAATAAATTTTATGAATACGTTCTTCTTGCATTTCAATAAGTTTATTTGCGATCATACATCCTAATCTTCCTGATCCACTATTGGTAATTTTTCTTACGTTATCTATTTTCTCACTAGTTCCTCCCGCAGTAATGATAATATTATACTTCATATGCCTCTCTTCCTTTCCATATATTTTTGATAGCCTCTATAATGCTCTCTTTTTTCGCTAACTTTCCAACAGCAAAATCTCCACAAGCAAGTGTTCCTTCAATAGGTGGGATAAAATCATATCCATAATTTTTAAGCTTTGATATATTTTCTTGCACGATTAAATTTTGATACATTTGGTCATTCATTGCAGGTGCAAAAATAACTTTAGAACGAGTTGCCATAATCGTAGTAGATAACATATCATCTGCTATTCCATTTGCTACTTTTCCAAGAATATTTGCAGTAGCCGGAACAATCAACATCACATCTGCCTTTTTAGCTAAACTAATATGTTCTACTTCCATGTGTTCTTTTTTCTCAAACATATCTACTACTACTTTTCGTTTGGATAATGTTTCAATGGTTAATGGGGTTATAAACTGCGTTGCATTTTTGGTCATGATCACATCTACATTTGCTCCTTCTTTTACAAAATAAGAAATAAGCTCACACACTTTATAACAAGCAATTCCTCCTGTCATACCAATGACAATATTTTTATTTTTTAACATATTCTTCCTTCTTTCTAGTACCATTATATGCTCTTTTTATTGATAAGTAAAATATATTTATGTTATAATATCCATAAGGAGGACTTATCATGAATGTAGATTTAGAATTATATCGTATTTTTTATGTAGTAGCCAAACATCATCATATGACCAAAGCAAGTGAAGAATTACACATCTCACAACCTGCCATTTCTCAATCTATCAAAAAATTAGAAGAACAACTTGGCACTACTTTATTTGTAAGAAGCAATAAAGGTATGAATCTTACCCAAGAAGGAAATATGTTTTACGAATATATTAAAGGGGCTTTAGAATTAATTTCTAATGCTGAAAATGAATTAACTTCTTTTAAAGATTTAACCAAGGGAGAGATTAAAATAGGGTGTTCAACTACCCTTACTAAATTAGTTTTAATGAATGCACTAAAAGAATTTCATCAAAAATATCCCAATATCAAACTTCACATTATAAACGACCTAACCAGTCATTTAATAAAAGATTTAAAACTGGGAAAATTAGATTTTGTTATTTTTAATGAAAGTAATGTAAAAGAAGAAGATGTAACACTAAAAAAAATAAAAGAATTAAAACAAGGCTTTATTTATCATCCTTCCTTTTTTCAAGACAATATTAAAAGCTTTGATGATCTAAATCACTATCCTCTCATATTGCAAAAAGAAGAATCTAATAGTAGAAAATTATTAAATGAAATTGCACTACAACATCATGTTCAGTTGCAACCAAAAATGGAAGTGGTAAGCCAAGAACTAATTACAGAATTGGTAAACATCGGTTTAGGGATTGGTTTTGTGATCATTGATCTTGCAAAAAGAAATTTTAAAAATTTACAAGAATTAAATATCAATCAAAAAATACCTCCTATTCAGGTATATTTAGCAACAAATCCATCAATTCTATTAACATCTGCAAGTAAAACTTTTCTAAAATATTTATAAGTGAAAAAAGCTCTATTTTCTAGAGCTTTTTTAGTTTTAATCTTTATCTATATTTTTTTTAGCTAATATAATTTTTACTCTTTCTAGTCCAAATATGATTAATCCTCCTAGTAAAAAGAATAAAATACTAAATGTTGAAATACTCATTGGATCCTTTGGAGTCTCTAGAGTAGTAGGTCCCATCACAATAGCATATAATGAACCAATCATTAATCCTATAATTAGATAAACTGTTTGACTTCTGTATTTTTCTAATGCTAGTTTTATTAATTTAATAACTAATATGATACCCGCAATAACACCTAATCCAAATATTATAAGTGCAGGTAAATAGCTTAAATTAAAATGTAGAAATTCTTTTATTGCATTCATAATTGGAATATATAATCCAAATATTAGTAATAGTGTTGAACCTGAAATACCAGGTAATACCATTGCAGAAATTGCTATCATTGCACTTACAAATATATATACAGCAAGTCCAACATCTAAATCACTGATATTAACAACATTGCTACTGCTAGATATAGGGTTAAAATATGTAATTAAAGCAACAATTAGTATTCCTATTATACTAAATATGATATTTTTATATTTTCCCTTTAAACATTCTTTTTCATCTTTAATGATAAGTGGAATAGAAAAAATTATAAAGCCTAAAAATACAGAGCTTACCTGATAAATGTGCTTTTCAAATAGTCCTGTTAATATTAAGCTTGCAAGTACCATTCCAATAACCCAACCAATACCTAGTTTTATTAAAAAGAAAAGTGCTTGCTTTTTTTCTTCTTTGTTTCCAAAAACGATGTTATTAAGTGATGTTATGAATTTATCATAAAATCCTAGTATAAAAGCTATTGTTCCTCCGCTAACACCTGGGACACTATCAGCTAGAGCCATACAAAAACCTCTAAAACCATTTATTAAATATTTCATTTTTATCCTCCCCTATTATGTGATATATTTTTGTTTATTATTTTGTATTTTTTTCAGATTTTTTCTTATAGAAGATATATATGCCAGCTATCAAAATAATGACAAGTAAAATAAATATTATGTGAGAGTATGTATTAAATATGCTTAAAATAGACTCCCAATTATTTCCAACAATAGAGCCTAAAACAATTAAAGCAGTATTCCATATCAAAGAGCCAAATAAAGTATAAATTAAAAATTTTACCATTGGCATTTCACTCATACCTGCAGGTATAGAAATTAGGCTTCTTACTATAGGGATAAATCTACAAAAGAAAACTGTTTTATTCCCTTTCGTATCAAACCATTGATCCGCTTTATCGATATCACTATTTTTTAGTCGTAATATTTTACCAATTTTTCCTGATATGATTTTTTTTAGTCTTTCTTTATTAAATATTTTACCAATATAATATAGAACTATTGCACCAATGACAGATCCTAATGTAGAGGCAAGTACCATACCAAATATACTTAAAGCAGTATATGTTGTCATAAATCCACCAAAAAGAAGTATTACTTCAGATGGAATGGGTGGAAAGATATTTTCAATAGCGATTAAAAGAAAAACACCTAGATATCCAAATTGTCCCATAATGGATAATATCATTTCTTGCATATAAAAACTCCTTTTCTGTTAAACAATAATTATTATAACATTTATATGCAAAATAGTCTATATATATTTTAAGATTCTTTATAGAAAAAAACACTATTAGTTTTTCTAATAATGTTTTTATTTTTGTTATTTTAACCTTCATATGGCATTTTCATTTTCAATCCATTGATAAGAAGGTACTTTATTCTTTTTTTCTTGTTTTTTACTAATTTTCATAATTTTATCATCTATCAAATTAATGATTTTACCATAAAGGGTTAATCTTTTAGAATCTATTAAAGATAATTTTTGTTTGGTTTTGTACTTCATTTTATGCTCATTAGTTGCCCAAGAATCCATCGTCATTGTTCTTAGTTGAATTTCCACTTTTACAAAGATCCATTCATTTTGAATTTTGACACGTGTTTCTGTAATTAAATGATAGCCAGAATACCCACTGCTTTTTGGTTTTTTTAAATAATCCTTTGATTTTAATATTCTCATATTAGGATTCTTTTTAATCGCTTTAATTACTTTATCGATATCACTTTTTAAAGGACATATAATTCTTAGTCCAGCAATATCATTTAAATTTTCAACCATGCTCTTTAATGTAAGATCATAATTTTTCTTTTTCATTTTATGAACAATACTATTTGCCTCTTTGACCCTTCCTGTAATGTGATCAATGACATGATACTGATAAGTTTCATACAAACTATCCTTTAAATCCATTAATTCTTGATACACTTGTCTTAAGGCATAATCATAGACATTCATAATATACTGAAACTCTCTTCCCCTTACATCTAAAGAAACTAACGACTGTTCTTCCTCTTTTTTCTCTTCCATATCTTTTTTCATTCTATTCTCCTTTATTTTTTTGATACACATATCATATACAATTTATATAAAAACTATATGTGCGTTTTGTGAAGTTTCTAAGAAAAAATGAGTAAACAAAAAATCGTTTACTCATATATAGTCGAATCAATTAACTCTTTTATTTCCTCATAGTGAGGTACGTCCTCTTTCTCATTGCCATAATTTTTTTCAAAATTTTGAAGCTCTTCTCTTACTGTAATACCAAAATAATCTTGTATTTCAAAATCTACATCTTCTTTAAGAAACAATTGTAATATCTTGAATGCATCTTCTTTTTGATAAAATCTTAATGCATGAATAGGCGTTCTTTCAAAATAATTTTCTTGATAATTGATACTTGCACCATAATCTAATAATAATTTTGCAACTTCATAATATCCACATTGTGCAGCATAAGTAAGAGGGGTATTTACTCCTTTGGGATCATCTGATATTTGTACATCAGGATTTGCACCATTTTCTAATAATAATTCCAGAATTCTCCATTTTCCTTCTTCTCTTTCAGAATCCGGATTATATTTGATTGCATAAAAAATAGCTTTATTTGTTTCATTTATATTCCATCCCTGCTCAATATACGCTTTTACTTGATCATAATCATATTCACGAATTGCCATCAATTCTTTTCCTTCTTCTTTTAATAATTTTTGATATTCTTTTTCTTGCTCAATCTCTTGGAAATTGAAAACATAATGAATCAAAAGTCCATCTCCTACCATTGCTATGATTGTAACAATTAATAAAACAATCCATGTTTTCCTAAATTTCTTTTTAACTGCTCTTAAAATACCAAAAACAATTGTTAATATGAACAATATGAATACAAGTAGTTGACACAATAGAAAAAATATAAGTGCAGCACCTATCAAAGGAATAACTACTAAACTTGCCATTTTTCCTCCTCCTTTTTCTTATTTGAGCAATTCATGCTCCATTTTTTCTAATCTTTGAATTTGTTTCTTTTCTAAAGTGATAATGACATGATTTTCATCAAACTTAGGACAATGCTTGAAATGAAATATTGTATTCATATTATTAAAATTGATTCTACCAATTAAATAAAAATGGGAATCTTTTATTCCTAAGAAACGAATATTCCATTCTGATATTTCCTTATTTTCTGGTAAATGAAAATGCTTAGGAAGAAAAGGAACTAACGGAAATATCGTACTTACCCCTTCCGTTAAAGTATAGTACGCATATAATTTATCTTCTTCTCCTTTTTGATAAATCATTGGCTTTGCATAATAACAATCCTTTACTTGTTTTTCATGTAAATAAGTGGTAAATTTTTGCATGACTTGCTTATTGGTTCCATTTTTGATTTTTTTCATAAAACTTTTTTCAATTGTAATGGGATAAATAGCTCCAAATACAACTAAATTTTCATCCAAGCTTGTCATTAACATTTTTTGATTATACACCATGCAATCCTCTTTTAATTTTTCAATTTGATTTAAAGAATATATTCTTTCATCTTGAAAAAAAGAAGTAAAATTAAAATTTTTACAAATATTTTGTATCAATGTATAAAATAAATCAATATCCCCTTGTGTACCCGGATAGTTTAATGTTAATTCAATATTATAACTCTCATCCATAAAGAAATTAATCCCTCGCCCAATTTGCTTTGCTTGATAGATCACAAATAACTGCTCTCTTATATCGCTTTCTCCCTCATAAGGAACCAAAACAAACATTTCATTAGGGACACCAAAAGAAAGTTTTTGTTCTTTTAACCATTCTGTTAAAAAACGCAAACCAATCTTCTTAATCAGTTTTTTATCTTGTTTTATTTTTACCATTGTAGACATTTTTTCATACCTCTTTTTCTTTCCTCTTATGTACTTATATCACATGTTTGATAAAATTCTTACGTCTTGGTATGAAATTCATTTTAAATCTACAACCTTAAAAATCACTTGATTTTTCTATCATTCTAAATTCTTATTTCTTCGTCATACACACTTTTTATCATGTTAAACTTTATCAAATATTATGATTTTATTTTATCATAAAATAATATATTTATCCACTAAATTATTTTTTCTTTCTTATTTTTCTATCCTTCCATTATACCCTATTCCTTTTCTTTGTCAAGCTTAATGACTCAAAGCAGAAAATATTACATAACTCGTCCTCTATTCATTTAGATAAAATAAAAAAGGAGTTTTTTCTCCTTTTCCTAATTCTTGTTTAAATAATCATTATAACACTCTATGGTATGAACATGAACTTGTTTTCCTTTTTCTAATAATTTGCAAATTTCTCTTTTGGTAAGTTCCACCATCCCTTTATCAATATCCTTTTTTACCACATCTACAAAAGTAGAACCATGTTTTCTATTTTCTTCCGTTGCATCGGCTAAATAAATGATCTTTTCTAGTAAGCTCATATTTTTTCTACCAGTCGTATGATACATGATTGCATTTACCATATCTTCTGTAAAACCATACTTTTCTTTACAAAGATAGGCACCAATTTTTGCATGAAGTAATTGATGATTTACTTTTTCAATATCATCTAATGGAATGTGATAATAGGAAATATACTGTTCCTCTTCTTCAAGGTTAAGCTCCTTTGCAATATCATGACTAATAGCAACTAATTTTACGATTTCTTTAGCTTCTCCATAAATTTCTGCATATTCTATTGCTCTTTTTACCACTGCTTTACAATGATTAAATCTTTTTTCTGATAAAGTATTTTGTACAATATTATATAATTTTTCATATTCTATCATATTATAATTTCTCCTTAAAATTGACATTCTCCATCTTGGGTAACAAGGTTTGCACTGATCACATTTTTTAAATTAGAAATATTTTGTAATATTTCTTCCATATTGTCTCCAGATAGTTCATACACAACATCCATTCTTTCTGCAGTTGCATTTCTAGATTTTACTCTATATTTTATTTTATTTTCTTCTAATAATTTAGATATCTTTTCCTCTGTATTCTTCCCAGAAATACTTATGATCAATAAATAAGGGATTTTGTTTCCTGGCAATTTATCAAATACAAGTAATCCTATGGTTAAAATAACCGCTAGTACACACACAATAGAATAAACACCAGCCCCTATAATAATTCCATTACTAATTGCCCAGAACAAAAATAGCAAATCTTTTGGCTCTTTAATAGCCGTTCTAAATCTTACAATGGATAAAGCACCTACCATACCCAGTGAAACAATAACATTTGCCTGCATAGACATGACAACGGCTGCAGTAACTAAAGTCATAAGAGACATTGTTACATTAAATTTTTTAGAATAGATAACATGATCGCATGTTAATTTATAAACATAAAATACAATCAGTGAGAAAATAAAAGCTACTACAAGTGTAATGATCACAGTACTAAAAGGAATGCTATTGGTAAAGTTATCTAAAAATTTATTTTTAAAAATATCTGAAAAATTAAAATCACTCATAAAAAATCTCCTTATCTATTATTCTATTTTGTATCAACCTACTATTTAAATATTTGGAATAAGAGGTTCTTTCCAATGTATTAATATTTAATAACCAAGCAATATAACTAGGTAAAAAATCATCATATTTTACTTCCAGAATATGTCTATTTTTTTCCATTATAGGAATACTCGTTCCATTTTTTTCAAAAAACTCTGATATTTTATAATTCATTGCAATTTGATAGTCTAATGTTATTCTAACATTTCCCGCAGTATATGTATATGGAATTCGGTTATAATCAACAATCACTACTGGTTTATATCCGTAATATTTGGTTTTGATAATAAACTCATTTAATAGCTTATCATTTTCTTTTTGGACATTTAATTTACCACATAATAAATCTTGTACCTGCTCTTTTGTTACCTTATAAGCTGCTTTATTAGTCATATTATTTACTTTAAATTTTTTTTCTAAACAAATATAGCTATCATCATAATTATAATATCTTATCCTATATTTTTCTCTTTTGCTAACACCATTTAATACTTGATAATAGCTAGTATTTTGATAATCATCAAAGTATAAACTTCGAATAAAATAGGTACCATCTTCTCTTGTATGTTTATCTATTTTTAATAAGCTAGATAGTCTTTGTTTTAATTCTTGAAATTGAAATTCTGTGATAATATATTTTAATTCATAACGCCATTTATCTTGTTTCATTTTACTTTTTCTCCTATTATAATCCTTCTATATATTGATCGATTACTTGAAATCTTTTGATACACCATACTTTAATTTCTTCTAATTCTACCAAAAGATCTGCTTCTTCCCATTTATGACAGTCTCTTTGAATAGCCCCAGCCAAGGTAAGCTCTTCATAGTACTCCTCTAATAATTTTTCTATTTCTTCCTCGTTTAAAACATTTTCTCTTAAATATTTCCATCTATTTTTTATCTGATTTGCAAATTCGGGACTGTTTTCTACATTTAAATCAACAATATTTTCTACATTTTGATACATTTTAGTACTATTTAAAAGGTCATCATTCCATTCTAACCCAAAAGTAAGATCTAAATCCCAAGGTGTCAGTAATAATTTTGTATTTTCATCTAAATTTTTCAAAGAAAAATATACATTTTTAGGTTCATAATTATCAATTGCTCCAAGTGCTAATATAAACAAACGATAATTTAAAATATTGTCTAAATAAAATGTATTTTGAATGACTTCATCTGTTATATTTTGTGTATAATAATCTTTCATCTTACTTAAAATTTGTTTCCAGTAAAATTCATTATCACTTAAATTTTTAGGATACTTTATTTCTAAACCATAATAAGTATTTTGCTGAATATGACTAATTTTATCCTCCGAAAAATCAATTGCATCATGATTGGTTCCTTTAACTAGTATTCCGCTATCTAAAAGACTTGTTTTCTTTAAATCAACGGTATCTTCATCAATCGGTTCTTTTAATAAATATAACCCCATATATTCATTTCCCATAAAGACTTCTACAAATTGACAATTTAAAGTAGCATAATATTCTTCATTTACGTCTTGATTCATTTTGTTCCAAATATCATAAGAAAGCTTTGTTCTTACTCTTGAATCATCTGTATATAGTGGATCTAAAATCCAGTCTGAATCTTCTCTTAACCCTAGTAAGGATAAATTTTTATTACGATTTTCCTCATATAAACGTATTTTATATGATTTCTTAGGAAATAACGCACTGGAAGCTCCTCTTATTTTTACTTTTGAACCAGATTTTATAAAATATTCTGATTCATTTTCTTCATAATCGGGATCAATAATACTGACACTACCATAGATATATTCCGTATCTACCTCTTTACTTTCATTACTAATATTAATAATAGGTAAATTCGTAAACTGAATATCATATTGATTATAATAAAAAGAAGAATTTGCATAAAGTTTAATGGTATGTTGAAAATCTACTGTATCTTGAATGGTAATTTGATCGTAAAAAGTTTCATTTTCTATAATAAATTTTGCTGGACTATTTGCTATAATTTCTATGTGTAATTCTTTTTCTTTTCCAATTTCATCTAAATGAACGGGACAAAAAAAGGTATTTGTACTTTGATCGTAAGGTAGTTCTGCTCCATTTACTTTCAAAACAGAAATGATATTTTTTTCTTGTTTTCCATTTAAAGAATATACCACCCATTCTTCGATATAATTTTCCCAAAGAACAAAATAACCAAATAACCCTATTAGGATAACAGTCAAACTATATAGTAAAATATTCTTAAGTTTTTTCCTTTTATAACTAAGCATAATACCTCCTTATCACATTTTACCTATCTGACTATTTCCTTTTTTAATCTTCTTGATCAGGTACAAATTTTCCTCTTTTATTCCTATAAAAAGCAGAGCCTATTTCTGCATCTAAATAAGGAATAATGTCTAAATCATAATTGCAAATGGTATTTAATAAATATACCTCACTATTTTCATGATTGTCTAAATATTCCTGTGACTCATCTCCAGCTAAAAATCTCCATCCACTATCTGGATATTTTTCAGATGGCTCTTCTCTATACATATATCCAATCTTTGCTCCATCTACTGTAATTCTATCGGTTGCAATGCAACCTTCTTTTGAATCAATTAATATTTTAATATCTTCTTTCTTTAATTTATAATTTTTCATACTGCTTCCTTCCTTTTGAAATGTATTTTATCATAGTAATCAAAATAGTACAAGCATAAAAATAGCATTTTTATCATGAATTTTTCCATTTATTTGACAATTTTCTTAACTCTATTGTATAATAAACTATATATTTCATGTAGGAGGAATTGCTATGGATCAAGAAAAACAAATCCCAAGTCAATACAAACCTATCTCTGCTTGGGGATATTTTGGATACAATATTTTATTTAGTATTCCGCTAGTAGGATTTATTTTATTAATTGTATTTTCATTTGATTCTTCTAATATTAACAGAAGAAATTATGCACGCTCTTTTTTTATTTTAACCTTTTTAATTATTATCATTACTATTATTATTTTACTTACTTCTGGAATCGGACTTGCTTTTTCTACAATAAATACTTAAAAAAATAACTACCCGTTCAACGGGTAGTTTTTGCTAGCCCTAAAAGGGACTTTATGCACACTTGCGACTTAAGTC
>CALXBS010000014.1 GCA_944386605.1 uncultured Clostridia bacterium
TATATAGAAGTTAATAAGAGATATTTAGGGTTAGAAGGAAATATAGCTACTTATGAAATAGATTTTGATAGTTCAAAAGGAAATTATATTAAATTTGATGGCTATAATTATGATATAGATAATTATTATATATTGGAAGGCGAAAAAATATTAGATATGCCTTTAAGTGGGGTACAAGCTTATACAAAAGAATTGATATTAGGACAACTAGTTTATGAATTTACAATAAAACAAAATGTAGAGATGATATTTCGTGTAGATGAAACGCAAACAATTGTTTCTCCAAATATTTTCATAAAGCAAGAGAATAATTATATAGCTTATTGTGGAGCAATAAATTATTCTAATGGTATAGTGACTTATTCTGCAAGTATCATTCCCAATTTAGATTATACCTTCTGTTTGAAATTTAATGCTAATCAACTAATGGATCCTTTTCAAGTAGTGGTATATGAAGAGGATGTTATTCTAGAATCAAGTATAGAAAATAATGGATCTAAAAATTTACAGGTTTTTTCTTTAAAAGTAAATTATGAAAATAGAAAAGAAAAATATAATTTTAAAGTAGTGTCTAACGGATATCCAGACATATACGGAATATATAGCAATATAAAATGGCTAGATATGAATAAAAAACAAGCTTTATTAGAATATGGAACAAATAATACCCCACTTTATAATTATGGTATGGGTTATACAATATTTGTTGAAAAACTAGAAGAAGGATTTACAGTTTCAGCAGAATATGAAAATCAACCTAATTGGCTTGTTGTAAACGAAGAAGAGATTATTCATGATGAGCTTGACTCTAGTATAACAGAAAAATTAATAGAGTTAGATTTAGATAATAATGAATATATTCCAAGATATATATATGCTAATTTCTTTAAAGAAGATTATTATATTGAATGGAATGAAAAATACCAATACATTTATATAAAAGATAAAAATATTTTGTACATTATATGTAATGGTTACCCATGTTATGGTAATGTAAGATTACAATATCAAGGAGACTTAGAAGAAGTTAAAGTAAATACAGAAACAAAAGTGATTTGTTTTTATAGTTGGAATTGTCAAAGATCTCAGTTATATAAAGGTAGTACATTAGAAGGCAAAACACTAGGAATAACAAATGGTACAACTGCAAATGTTACTGTTCATAAATTAATTAAAGATGAGATTGGAAATGCTACTTACTATGTAGGACTATTTGAAAATGAGGAGACTAATGTAACGGATCAAATATATCCAATTAATACAATGGATGGTATAGGAAATACGGTTATTACAATAGACCAATATGATGGCGTAAAACCATATTATATCTATGAAGTAGATGAAAATGGAAATAAACTTTCTAGTGAGGAATTAAATTATAGCAAAAATGAAGTATTAAAAGATATTCAAGGCTATGAAGAAAAAAGTATTGTTTCTAATAAAAGTATTGTATCTATGGTAGGAACATGGGAAGAAAATACAGTAGGAACTGGTCTTGGAGAAGATTATTATGTAGATAATGCAATTCATACAGCATACACATATCAAGATAGTGTGACAATTTCATCTAATTATGATGAACAAGTATATGTGGTAAAACTAGAAGCAGGAGAAGGTGGAAGTATAAATGGAGACACTATTTTTGTTGTAAAAAATGGTGAAAAAGTTAATTTTGCACAAAATGCAGTAGCAAATGCTCATTATCTTTTTGATAAGTGGGTAGTAATTGAAGATGGAATAGAAAAAGAAGTGGATCCAAGTAATTATGTGATTACAAAAGATACTACCTTTATCGCTAAATTTGCAAAAGAGCGTTATCATGTAAAATATGAAAGTAGTGAAGGTGGAAGATTAGAAGGAAGCTTAGAAGAAATAGTAGAATATGGAGGAAACGTAGTTTTAGTGCCATCTATTGTACCAGATAAAAACTATGAATTTGATAAATGGGTAGTGATAGAAAATGGAGTAGAAATCGAAGTAAATATCATGGATTATAAGGTGGAAAAAGATGTAACTTTTATTGCAAAATATAACAAGATAGGAATAACAGATACATCTGACATTGCTTTATGGAGCTATATAGGAATTGGAATCGTTAGTATTTTTGTCATTATTATTGTTATTTTAATACTAAAAATGAGAAAGAAATAATTTGATCCTCCAAATATTTTTATTTGGAGGCGTATTTTTTTAGAGGTGATTATGAAAAAGATTTTTAAATATATCAAAGTTTTTATTTGGGTATTTGGAATTTGTTTACTTAGTATGTATGTAGTATGCTCTTTTTCTTCGAAATATATCAAAACTTCTTTGCAAGAATCATTAGAATGTATTGAAAAAAATCTTAATGATAAAGAGGTAATCGTACTTTTTCATAAAAAGATTATGTTAGATACTTGTGCAGACGCAATGATGTTAAATACTGCCTATTGTATAGAGAGCGATTATCCATTTTATTCTTTGCTTTTTGCAAGAAGCAATTATGTGGCAGGAGTAAGTACAGAAACGGTTCAAAATAACGATCAAAATTACCCGCAAATAATGGATTTAAGAAAAGTATTGCAAGGAGAAAAGTTAGTAGCAATTGAATATGCTAGGTATTGGCATGGTTATTTAGTATATTTACGCCCTTTACTTTGTTTTTTTAATTATATGGAAATAAAAGAGTTGACAGGTATTCTTCATTTATTGTTACTTGGCATTTTACTTTATCAAATCAAAAAGAAAATAGGGATGAAATATTTAGTTGCTGTTTTGTTTGGAATAATTGCGGTAGATGGTTATCTTGCTTTTTTATGCTTGGAAGCAAGTATAGGAATTAATATTATTTTAATAGAAAGCATTCTTTTTCTAAGTGGTAAGAAGAAAAAAGGTGGTCGTTATTTTTTTATCATAGGAATGCTTACTGCATTTTTTGATTTACTTACGTTGCCTGTAGCGATTTGTATGTTTCCTTTACTTCTTTATGTGTTAACAGAAAAAGAAGATTTTAAGGAGTTATTATACTCTTGTATAAAATATATCGTTTTGTTTGGTATTGGATATCTTAGTATGTGGGTTAGCAAATGGATACTAGTAGACGCAATTTATGATGGAGGAATTGTTAAAAATGCAATTAGTCAAATTTTCTATCGAACGGGTACTTATAACATAGATATGATTTCTCCTATTTCATTTAATTTTCGTTCTTTAGGGAATGTTGTTAGTTTATTTGTCGTTTTGTTATATATGATTAGTACTATAGTGTTGATAGTGATAAGTTTAAAGGAGAAAAAACTAAGTTTAGAAAATAAAAAGAATTTTTTGGTTTTAGCATTAGGACTTGCACCTATGGTGTGGTTTGGAATCATGAGAGAACATTCACTAACACATGCATATTTTACGTATAGAAATTTGATGATTACTTGTATTTGTGTTCAAGTAGTGTGTATCCATTTATTAGAAAGGTTATTTCCTAAAAATCGAAAATATATTTTTACCATTTTTATTCTATTAGATAGTATGATTGTTATGCTTAATTATTTGTTTTAACATTCTTTTCATATTGCTTGGAAAAATTTCCTTTTTGTGTTACAATAAGATAAATGTCAAAGGAGAGATTATGGAAGAAATACAAGAGGGAAGAATTGTTTATCATGAACTTGGAAAATATGGCGTTCAAATATTAAAAACAAATGAGATAGTAGAGGCGTGTCCAAGTGGAAATGTAAAAAAGAAGAAAAATATATTGGTAGGAGATCAAGTAAAGATAAAAAAATCGTATGATCAGTATGTGATTTATGAAGTGCTTGAAAGAAAAAATGAACTCATTAGACCACCAGTTGCAAACATTTCTCAAATGATCATTGTACTATCACTTTCTCATCCTAGTCCAGATTATATGCTTTTAGATAAAGAATTAATTTTGTGTTTTGCAAAAGGAATAAAGCCTGTTATTGTCGTAAACAAAATGGATTACTTAGAGCAAGATGAAACACTTTCTTTAGAAATAGAGTATATTTATAAGGTTTACCAAAAGATGAATATTCCTTGTGTTTTTACAAGTGTTAAAAATAGTGCTGGGATACAAGAGCTAAAGGGATTGTTAAGCGGGGAAATTTCTGCTTTTTCTGGTAATTCTGGTGTTGGTAAATCCAGTATCATTAAAGAAATGATTTCGGATCAAGACATTCAAATTGGAGATATTGGTAAAAAGACAGGGCATGGAAAACATACTACCAAACATATTCGTTTATATGAAATTAATAATACTAGTTTTATACTAGATACACCAGGTTTTTCTAGTTACGAATTATATGATATTTCGTATAAGGATTTAAAAGAATATTATCCTGATTTTAAGGAATACCATTGTGATTTTAAGGATTGTAATCATGTAACAGAAGGGGAAAATGTATGTGCAATTAAAAGAAAAGTAGCCTTAGATGAAGTGTTTCAAAAGCGTTATGAGCGTTATGTTTATTTATATCAAAAATTAAAAGAAATGGAAGATAAAAAGTATAAAAAATAGCTTTGACTTTCAGGATAGATTGAGATATAATATGTCTATGTTTTATAAAAAAAGGGAGTGGAAAAATTTGAAAAAAGAACTATCCATTTCAATTTTAAATGCAGAAAATGTTTCTGAGTTTTTAGATAAATTAAAGTGGGCTGTGATAAAATATAACGCAATTAAAAATGATATTTTTCATATCTGTGTTCATTTAGATGTGATGGATCAAAAGTTTGTACCAAATAAAGGAGTAAGTCTAGAAAATATCAAGCTTGCAAAAGAGTATGGGTTTCAAACCGATACTCATTTAATGGTAAGTGAACCTATTTTAGACCGTTATATAGAAGAAGCGATTCAAAAGGGAACCGATGGAATTAGCATTCATTATGAAATTGAAAATTTTGAGGAAACGCTTCGTTATTTATATCAGCGAAAAGAAAAAATTAAAAAAGAGAAAAAAAGGGACTTTTGTGTAGGTGTTGCAATAAAACCAGATACACCAATTGAGGTATTACTGCCTTTTAAAGAGTTATTTGATAAAATCTTAATTATGACAGTAGAACCAGGTCTTGGCGGACAACGTTATATGCAAAAAATAAATGAAAAAATTCATTATGCAAGAGCCTTGTTTGATGAACATATCATCCAAGTAGATGGTGGGATTTCTCTTGAAACGATTGATTTTCCTTTAAGTGAAAATGTAGATAGTTTTGTAATGGGTTCCTATTTTATGAATGTTTCAAAAGAACAAGTGTATGAAAAATTAATTTTTCTTAGTGTTAAGAAAGCAATTTATGAGGCAGATAAAGAGGCAGATGTTTTTTTTGAGAGTAGAACTTTGCAAGTGCCTGCAGAAAAACTATTAGGAATACGTGTTCCAGAGATGAGAAAGATTGCACATAGTTGGTATCGTTATATGAGTTTTCCTGTTTTGAAATATTATCTTTGTTCTCATTTACATGATGAAAAAAGATTTGCTTGTTTTTGTTTAGCAAATCAAATGAAGGATAAAGTAAAAGAACTAGAAAAAGGAAAAGAAACAGAAATCAAGAAAAAGGAAATCGAAAAAATTTATCAATTTGTAGATAAGAATAAAGGAAACTTAAATAGCTGGGATTTAATAGATGATGTAGGCCCACATACGTTTTTTCCATATCTTCATTTATTAGAGGAAGAAAAAAGGGAAAAGATATTATTACAATATGTTCATGACAAAAATATGTGGATAAGAAGACTAGGAATTGTTTCTTTGTTATTTTTTGCACGAGAAAATGCATATGCTCTTATATTTAAAATATTAAATGAAACACTTTATGAAGAACATCACTATATTCAAAAAGCAAATGGTTGGGTGTTACGTGAGTTATATAAAGTAAATCCTTCCGTTGTTTTAGAGTATTTAGAAGAAAATCATAAAAAGAAAAAGTTACCTTCGATTCTTTTGTCTTATGCAATGGAAAAAATGAGTCCAGAAGAAAAGAAGAAAGTAAAAGGAGGATAGCATGAAAATTGGAATTATTGGAGCAATGGATTTAGAAATTCAAGGTTTAAAAGAAAAACTAAAAGATGTACAAGAAATCACAAAAGCCAAAATGACCTTTTCTATTGGGAAAATAGAAAATACAGAAGTGGTTGTTTGTAAATGTTTAGAGGGAAAAGTAAATTCTACGATAGGAACACAAATTTTAATTGATACTTTTCAAGTAGATGAGATTTTAAATGTAGGTGTTGCAGGCGGAATTCATCCGGATCTTTTGGTAGGAGATATTGCTATTTCTAGTCAGGCAGTAGAATTTGATTTAGATACTACAGTTCTAGGATATGACTTAGGATATGTCTTTGGATTAAATAAGGTTAACATTCCTTGTGATCAAAAGATTTGTCATAAACTAGAAAAAATTGCTAAGAAATATGCTAATGTTTTGGTAGGAACGGTTGCAACGAGTGATCAATTTGTAACAGATGAAAAGCAAATGGAAATGTTAAAGTCAAAATTTCAAGCAATTTCTGTGGATATGGAAAGTGCAAGTATTGCTCATACCTGTTATTTTAATCAAATTCCATTTTGTGCTTTACGAGTGATTTCAGATAAAGGAAACCATATTTCTTATCAAGAGTTTATGAAACAATCATTAGAAAAAATAGAGAATATCATATGTGATTATATATTAGAATAAAAAGGAGAGAGTATTATGAAAAAGATTGCCATTATGACTGCAGGGGGAGATTGTGCAGGTTTAAACAGTGTTATTAGAGCAGTTGTTTTAACTGCCCATCATAGAGGAGTAGAAGTAGTAGGAATTGAAGATGGATATATTGGATTTGTAGAAAGAAAATATAAACCATTAACATTAAATGATGTAGATTCTATTGAAACCAAAGGAGGAACTATTTTAGGTTCTTCTAATAAAGAATGTCCTTTTCATTATCCTGTAAAAGGAAAAGAAGGAGAATATGAGGATCGTGTACAAGATTCTATAGAAGGATTAAGAGAAATTGGTGTAGAAGGAATGATTGTAGTAGGAGGAGATGGAACACTTGATTCTGCAAGAGTCATTCATGAGGCTGGAATGCCTGTAGTAGGAATACCAAAAACGATTGATAATGATATGGTAGCAAGTGAACCTACTATTGGGTTCCAAACTGCTATTGAAAATGCGGTAGAAGCCATTCGAAAATTAAAAACCACTGCTTATTCTCATAGAAGAGTAATTGTAACAGAACTAATGGGAAGAACCTCTGGGTACTTAACATTATATGCAGGTTTTGCTTCTGGTGCAGATATTATTTTATTACCCGAACAAGATTATAATTTAAAAGTTGTTTGTCAAAAAGTAGAAGAAATTATGCAATCTGGTAAACGTTATGTCATTATTGCAGCTGCAGAAGCTTGTAAGGAACAGGGAAAAGAAGAAACCATTTCTAGAATTGTTTCTGATAGCTTTGAACAAAAAAGATATGGTGGTATTGCTGCAAAATTATCTGCAGAGATTGAGGAAATGACTGGATATGAATCAAGACCTATGGTATTAGGACATTTGCAAAGAGGAGGAGAACCTTGTACATCTGATATTTTGCTTGGAACAAGACTTGGTCATTATGCCATTGGACTATTACTAGATAAAAAAGCAGGATATATAGTAGGTACCAAGGAAAATACACTTGTTAAGATGGAATTTCCTAAAACAAGAGAACCTAGATTGTTAGATTTAGAAAATAATGATATTTGTGAAGCAGCAAAAGATATGGGAATTTCTTTTGGTGTTTAATAGAAAAAAGCCTTACTTGTTTTGCAAGTAAGACTTTTTTTGCTCTAAATTATTTTTAAAGCAATGAAAGAATCTAATAATATTTCGTACTGATCTTCATTTTTACTTTGTTTACATTCCAGATACATTTTCAGCCATTCGGAATTTACCTGAAACATAATCTCTTTATAAAGAACAGGATCTAAACCATTTTTTAATGCAAATTTGGTAAGCTTAGAAACGATTTGCATATAAGCTTCTTCTGCCGAATCTGCTTCTATATAGAGCCGATGAGGCTTAAAAATACTTTTTGCAAGTAACTTTTGGTATAGCTTATTTGCAAGATCTGCATTTTCTTCTTTTAAAATTTGGTTGGATCTTTCTAACAATAGTTTTTCTTCATGCAAGCTTTGAAAATCAAGAAGAGGATGTAATTTTTCTTGTAATTTTTGGAGCCGTTGTTCGGTTAACATACATTCCTTTTCTTGTTCAGCAATACGGGTAGATAGATTTAAAGCATGTGCATATTTTTCATTTATTTCCCGTTCAATCTGAGTTAGCTTTTTCTTTTTATTTGCAAGTTCAAACATCATTTCCTCCTCTATAATCATGGTAGAATAAGTATTAATAAGTATTAGAATTATAACATGAAAACAAGAGGATGTCAAAGTTTAAGAGAATTTCTTTGTTTTTTCATTTCTATTTCTTGACATTTTCGAACATCTAGTATATAATATACGAGTAACAATTAATTTGAGTGGGTATATTCCTCATAAGAGGAAAAAAATATATCTTTTAAGGAGGGAAAACAATGGCACAACCAAAAAGAAGATGGTCTAAACAAAGAACACATAATAGACGTTCAACATGGAAAATAGAAAGCAAAAATTTATCTACTTGCCCAAACTGTGGTGAAGCAATTCTTTCACATACAGCATGTCTTTATTGTGGATATTATAATAAAAAACAAGTAGTTGAAATTAAAGAACAAAAAGAAAAAACAGAAAATAACTAATTGAAGCAACTCCACATTGTGGAGCTTTTTTCGTATAGGGGGGATTTGTATCAAAAAGATTATCATAAAAGGCGTACAAAAAGGAAGTATTGCAGAAGAAATAGGGTTAAAGCAAGGAGATATTATTTTATCCATTAATCAAGAAAAAATCATTGATATTTTAGATTATAAATTTCAAATAGCAGATAGTTACGTAAAACTAGAAATAGAAAATGAAAATAAACAAATTGAAATTTATGAAATTGAAAAAGATGAAGATGAAGATTTAGGAATTATTTTTGAATCTGAATTAATTGATGAACCACGTAGTTGTCATAACAAATGTATATTTTGTTTTATGGAACAATTACCCAAACATGTACGTGATACGTTAATATTTAAAGATGATGATTATCGTTTGTCTTTTTTCTCTGGAAATTATATTACCATGACCAATATGAAAGAAGAGGATGTAGATCGTATTATTCGTTATCATTTATCGCCAATTAATATTTCTATTCATGCAACCGATGAACAAGTGCGTTGTAAAATGTTAAATAACCGATTTGCTGGAAGAGTCATTTCTTATTTAGAAAAACTAAGTAAAGCAGGTATTCAAATTAATACACAAATTGTGTTATGTAAGGGAATTAATGATGGAAAAATACTTGAAAAAACCATCCATGATTTGGCAAAATATCGTGTTAATAGTATTTGTATTGTTCCTGTCGGTTTATCCAAATATCGTGACAAGTTGTATCCATTAGAAGAATTAACCAAACAAGATTGTAATGCAGTAATTGATTTGGTAGAACCTTATCAAAAAGAATTTAAGGAAAAATGGAATACACCTCTTGTGTTTTTAGCAGATGAATTTTATTTAAAAGCAGAAAGAAAAATGCCTAAATATACAGATTACAAAGGGTTTGGGCAAATAGAAGATGGAATTGGGATGTGTGTTCTTTTTGATCATGATTTTAAAAAAGAAATAGAACACATTTTGCCTATTAAGACAAAAGAAAAGGTAATTACTATGATAACCGGAAAAATAGCAGAAGAATATATTGCAAAAAAGGCAAAAAAACTAGAAAAGAAACTTGGAAATGTTCGTATCCAAGTCATTGCAATAGAAAATCATTTCTTTGGTGAGAAAATTACGGTAACGGGTTTGTTAACAGGAAAAGACATAAAGGAAAGTTTATTAGAATGGAAAAAAGCAGGAAATACCTTAGGGGAATATTTGGTATTACCACGTGTTATGTTAAAAGAAGATGAAGATATTTTTTTAGATGATACACGTTTAGAAGAATTACAAGAAGCATTAGACATTCCAATTGTGGTAACGGATGGTAGTGCAAAAGAATTTATTCATGCATGTATGTTAGATTCTTTGGAACAACCGATTACTAAAATTGGAGAATTTACATTAGGAAATAGTTACGAAAATAGTATTTAGGGGAATAAGAGTAAAAATCTTATTCTTTTTTTGAAATTTTTTTACCTTTGCACTAAAATAAGACGAAAATCGTCATTTGTCATGTAGTAAAATAGAAATATCCTAGAAAGAAGGAGGGAGAAAATCATAGTGCTAGGAAATGTTGTATTTAAGGAGTATTAAAATGATGAAGGATAAAAAGTTTTATAAAGTATTTATTTTTATTTTCCTATGTTGTATTTTATGTGTAGAACCAATTTTGGCAACTACTCTAAATCCAGGAGAGGTAAGTTTTGGTAAAACCGCAGAATGGGTAGATAAAGAAAATGGAATTGCAAAAGTAACACTAAGTGTAGAAGCAGAACCAATGATAAGACCTGCGGATGTTGTTTTGTTAGTAGATCGTTCTGCTAGTATGACATTTTCCAGAAATTCGTGGGATTTATCAGGACAAGATGGCGTATATAGTAAATGTATGAATGCCGCACATTGGAAAGATGGAAAACATTATTATGATACCAGTGATATCGGTATTTTAGAAATGCAAGATCGATATGATAAGGATAACGGTTGCACCGATCGATTTGATATTACAATCGATGCCGTTAGTAAATTTTTAGATACATTTTATGAGTATAGTGAGGAAAATAGAGTAGCAGTTGTCACTTTTTGTGGTCAATCTAGTGCAAACTATAATTTAGATTTTACCACAGATAGAACACAAATTTTAAATGATGAAGGAACTGGAATAATTCAGCAAGCTCAGAAAAATATTGGATCTGGTACGAGTTACTCAGCTGGATTTTCTGCGGTACAAAAATTTATTGAAGATAGGAATTTAAGAGAAACGGGTGATAAGAATAAAAATTCAAGACCAACATATGTTATCTTTTTAACAGATGGAAAACCAACCGATGGAAATCAGGGAATTACCATTGCAAATACCTTAAAAGAAAAAGGAATGATCGTTTATGCAATTGGAATAGACCAAGTTAGCGATACTTATTTAAAACAGATTGCCACTAGTTCTTATACACAAGAATATTATAGGGCGGTAACTTCTGCAAGTGAGTTAACAGGATTTTATGATAAAATTGCGTCTCGTGTAAATAATGCAGGCACCAATGCAAGAATTACAGATGTAATTGGTAATGATTTTGAGTATTATGAAGATGAAACTCATCAGCCAACGGCTACTCCTGTTTTGTTACCAAAAGATTCTAGTGATGGAAAAACCATTCAATGGGAACAAAAAGAATTACTAGATGGTATTAAACAATATGAATTCTATATTCGTTTAAAGACAGGGGAAGCTTATGATAATGGAACATGGAATACCAATCAGAAAGCAGAACTTACTTATACTGATGTTTATGGAGAAAATCAAACCGTTGAAAAAGAGTCTCCTACCTTGTCAAGGCACAAATATCAGGTAGAACATTACAAACAAAATGAAGATGGTACTTATCCAAATCTTCCTACAGAAGTGGAAACATTTTGGGCAGATGAAGGAGATGTTGTTTGCGCCACTCCTAAAAATTATGAATTCTTTACTTTTAATTCTAAGGTAGAAGGAAGCAAAGTAGAAGGTGTTATTGAAGCACAAGGAAAACTCGTTTTAAAACTATATTATGAAAGACAAACTTCCGAAATTGTTGTAAAATATGTAGACGTTCATGGAAATGAAATTGCACCTAGTGATACGTTTACAGGAATTCTTGGAACAAATTATCAAGTAGAAAGAAAGGATATCGTAGGCTATAAAGCTTATGGGGAGAATCCTTCTAATATGACAGGCGTTTATACCCAAGAAAAACAAGAAATTGTATTTGTTTATGAACAGACCAATGGAATTGTAAGGATTGTTTATATGGATGATCAAGGAAACAAAATTTGTGAAGATGACGTCTTAATAGGAATTGTTGGAAAAGAGTATGAGACTCAAAGAAAAGAAATAGAGGGCTACTCTGCATATGGAGAAAATCCAAAAAATCAAAAGGGAATTTATACAGAAGAGGAAACGTTAGTAACGTATTTGTATCAAAAAAATAAGGTGATAGAAATTGTAGATACAAGCGATATACAAATAGGACTTTTATTAAGTGTTGTTATACTATCTCTTGGTGGAATTTCTTTTGTTGTGTATCGTAAATTAAAACAAGAAAAAAATTAAAAAAAGTTTAAACAAATTTTAAAATTTAAAATTGAAAAATTAGAGTAAAAATAAATTCGATAATATATTTTTTTATATATAAAAAAGACTACCAACTTAGCCGTTAGTAGTCTTTGTTTTTTACCGCTTCTTTTTCTTTTTCTTAGGGGTAGATTTTAAAACCCTAGGTTGTGGAGTGGTGGGGGGTTCGAGTGGTTCGGGTGATCCTGCTGCTAAATCCCCTGTTAGAGGAACATATCCTTTTGCTATTTGTTCCAGACAAAATTCTTCTGCATATGGACATATCGAACAAGGATTTTGCGGACTTTTTGCCTTAAATTCTTCGATTACCCTGCACAAAACCATACAATTCATATGTTTGTGTTCTCTATAAGACATCGTATTCCTCCTTTACATTTGTTAGGATTTAAAATGGTATTAAAGTTATTATATCATGATAAAAAAATAAGGCAAGAAAATTTTGTTAGAAAGTGATGGTTTTTTTGGTAAAAATGGTGTATAATAAAAATAAATTAGAAATTTCTAATGTAAATAAAATGAGGTGGTTGTATATGAAAAGAAAAATAATAATGGTAGTATTTGCTTTGGTTATGGTTGTTTTCATTGTTTTGGCTGTTTTCTTTTTGAATAAAAAGGAAGATCATCAAGAAATTTCAAGAAAATTTTATCAACAAGCTTTTTCTGAGTTTTTTGTGTCAAAACAAGAAGAAATCATTGTCACAAAGGAAAGTTTTGTAGATTTAGAAACACATGAATTACTTCCACAGGAAATTATGGATCAAATGTTGGTATTTTTTGACAATACATTACTTAGTCCAGCACAAGGCATTGAGATGATAGAAGAAGAAAACATACCTTTAGAGGAATGGTATTATATTGTTTCTTTAAAGTCACAAAATGATAATCACATTACGTTTGCCATTACAAGATGTAGAGTGGGTAGAGAAGATGAAGAACATTGGTATGAGGCAAGTTATATAGATGGGAAATGGGAGATCGAAAGTTTAGCGATTGTATTTAATTAATATGGATAAGGGGAAAATGCATTTTTTCTCTTCTTTTTTTTCGTTATATTTGACAGTATGGGAGTTTATCATATATAATAGTTTTATGCTGAAAGGAGAAAAGAAGTGGTAGAATCAAAGGGATGGAATTGGAAAATAGTAAAAGAAAATCAAAAAGAAATTTGGAAAAATCCGAGTATTGAGTCATATTATTTGATTAATAGATGGAAATCACAAGGAAAAGAAGATTTTTTAGATTTAGGATGTGGACTTGGTAGACATTCTATTTTATTCGGAAAAAATGGATTTAAAGTAAGCTGTTTTGATATTAGCAAAGAAGCGATTGATCAAACCAAAAAGTGGGCTGAAAAAGAGAATTTAGAACTTGATTATAGGATAGGAGATATGCTAAATCTTCCATATCAAGATGAGCAATTTGATTGTATTTATTGTAGAAATGTTATTTCTCATACAGATACAGAGGGAATGAAAAAAGTAATCGTAGAATTAAGTAGAGTTATGAAAAGTGAGGGAGAATGTTATCTGACATTAGGTTCAAAAGATACCTGGGGCTTTAAGCAACAAGACTTTTTGAGGGTAGATGAAAATACAAGAGTTAGAATGGACGAAGGGCCAGAGTACGGAATCCCTCATTTTTACGCAGATTATGATTTAATCCAAAAGCTTTTTAAAGAGTTTGAGATAGTAAATATTTATCAAGTAGTAGATTATTATGAAGAAAAAGGGAAAACATGTAAATCTTATCATTATCATGTTTTGATACATAAAAAAGGAAATTAAATGTAACTAAAAGCATTCAAATGAGAGGAAGAGAAGGAATGGATAATTTAAAAATACTTTATGAAGATAATCATATAATAGTAGTGGTAAAACCTGTGAGAATACCGGTTCAAGAAGATAAATCACATGATTTAGATTTGCTTTCAATAATAAAAGAATATTTAAAAGAAAAATATGATAAGAAAGGAAATGTGTATTTGGGACTAGTTCATCGCTTGGATCGTATGGTAGGAGGAGTGATGGTTTTTGCTAAGACTTCGAAGGCTGCCAGTAGGCTTTCTGATTATATTCGTAGAAAAGAGGTTCAGAAAAAATATTATGCAATTGTCAATGGATCTATAGAAGTAGATGGTAAATTTCATACTTTAAGAGATTATTTGGTAAAAAATGAAAGGATTAATATGAGTCGTGTTTGTGATTCTAATACCAAAAATGCGAAAGAGGCTATTTTAGAATACCAAGCATTGGAAAACTTTTCTTATCAAGGAAAGGCGTATACTTTGGTAAATATTTTGTTACATACTGGTAGACATCATCAAATTAGAGTTCAAATGGCAAATATGGGGCATCCATTATATGGAGATATTAAATATGGCCAAAAAATCAATAAAGTTGGTCAAAATTTAGCTCTTTTTTCCTATTATTTGTCTTTTTATCATCCAACCAAAGATGAGTACTTAGAATTTCAAGAAGTGCCAAAGGAGGAATTGGGCTTAGATCCAATATGGAGTGTGATAAAATATGGATTTTGATACATTAAAAATGTTGCTAAATAGTTTAAAAGAGAAATTAGATAGAATTAAAGAGGCTTTAAAATTTGAAGAATTATTAAAAGAACAGAAAAAATTGGAAGAAAAAACATTAGAGGAAAATTTTTGGGAAGATCAAAAGTTGTCTTCCGATGTCTTGCAAAAAATGAAGGTGTTGAAAAGTAAAATAGAAAAGATAACAAGATTAGAAAAAGAATTATCTGATGCCTTTTTTTGTTTAGAACTTGCACAAGAAACAGAAGACGCTGAAAGTTTTAAAGAAGGAAATCAGTTAGCGCAAGCATTAGAAGAAAAGTTAGAACATTTGGAAATGGATACTTTGCTTTCAGAAGAATATGATAGCTCTTATGCCATTATTACCATACATCCCGGTGCTGGAGGTACCGAATCTCAGGACTGGGCACAAATGCTTTATCGTATGTATGTAAAATGGGCAATCAAAAATGAATTTGAAACAGAGGTCTTGGATTTACAAGATGGAGAAGAGGCAGGAATTAAAAGCGTTTCTTTTTTAATCAAAGGAATGAATTCTTATGGTTATTTAAAAGGGGAAAATGGTGTTCATCGTTTGGTTAGAATATCTCCTTTTGACGCCAATAGCAGAAGACATACTTCTTTTGCTTCTGTGGAAGTAATGCCCGATATTCCAGATGACATTGATGTTCATATTGTACCAGAAGATATCGAATTAGAAGTATTTAGAGCAAGTGGTGCAGGTGGACAACATGTTAATAAAACTTCTTCTGCCGTAAGACTTAGACATATTCCAACAGGAATTGTGGTAAGTTGTCAAACAGAACGTTCTCAATTGCAAAATAGAGAAAATGCAATGAAAATGTTAAGAGCAAAGATATATAAACTAGAAATGGAAAATCATCAAAAGAAATTAAAAGCTATTAAAGGAGAGAGTGCTGAAATCTCTTGGGGAAACCAGATTAGGTCTTATGTTTTTTGCCCGTATACATTGGTCAAAGACCATCGTACAAATTTTGAAACTGGAAATGTACAGGCGGTTATGGATGGAAAAATAGACGAATTTATTTATGCATACTTGAAATACCTTAAGAATCATGATACAATTTAGATATTTCATTTTAAAGGAGGGATTATTTTGATTATCCGGGGGTATATTTTGGTAGATGTGGATGGGACGGTAAACACTTTTCATGTAGTAGATCACTATATTATTCGGCAAATGTTTGAAAATAATAAATTGGTGATATTATGCGATAAGCTTCTTTGGCACATTAATGCGTTAGACATCATTAGCAATTCGATGAAGATTTTAAAGCTTCGGATTTTGCTATATTCGATTCTTTCCTTTTCTTCTTTTCGTAAAAATTTTAATCAATATGGCAAGCTTTATTTAAAAGCAAGCGTAGATGAATTAAGAGAAAATTACGAAAATTATCTGTTAAGATTAGAAGAAATGGGATACCGGGTAAGACTGATTACGCACAATGAGTTTACAAGAATGCTTGCACGTGAGTTTCCGATTCGAGTGTTAAGAAACAAGCCACGTTATTTTTACACGATTCGTGACACGAATGATATTGCTTATATGATTGGAAACAATTATATAGATGATTTAAGAGTACCTATGAAGTTAGGAATTCCTACGATCTATATTGGGAAGGGAAAAGTCGTGTCTAGTCTCATGAAAAAACGTGGAAAAACATTTTCGAGCATTATGGAAGCAGTAAGTTATATTCTTCAGAACACAACTTAAAAAAAGCAGCGGTCAGTTTGATCGCTGCTTTGTGTCTGTTATTTTTTCTTGACTTTTTTATGAGGCTGTCTGTAGACAACACCGTTTCCAAAGTTAATCGTTAAGCCATTGCGGGTGTTGAAGGTTGTGTTTCCTACCTTTTTGCTGATGGATACACCAGATTTGCTAAGATTTAAATAGGTGCCATCATTTATTTTGATTCTTTTCCTATAAGAGATTCCCATAAAACACCTTCCTTTAAAGAAAGGGCCAATGTGTGACATCAGCCCTTTTTTCACTTGCTTAAGCTTCAGGAGTTTCTGCCGTTTCTTTGGCTGCCTGAGCTGCTTCTTTCTGTGCCTGGAAAGCTGCTGCTACGGAAGATTTGATCAGATTGTTTAACTCCTCTAAAGTTAAGGTGATCGTGTGATTTGCGGGAGGAGTGTCAGTCTTTTCAGTTACTTCTTTTGCAGAGGTATCTGCTACCATTTCCGGTACTACTTCTTTAGCCGAGCCTCCCAGCAAGGAAGAAAGTGCACCGTCGCTTGTATTTCCCAGGATTTTTTTCATAATCAAAAGCTGAGTCAGATCCATGGGATCGTTTCCAGTCTGAGGATTGCCGTTCATTCCACCGGAAAACATAGAGAGCATAGCGATTTTTTCGATCAAACTGCCAGAGTTAGAATCAAACAATCCGCTAAGAATCCCTTTGTCATCTGCGCCGTCTTTTTTGTCTTTTAATACCGATGAGAGGAGCAGATACTGCATCATATCGTTTCCACCGTTTTCAAACATGCCATCTGCATTTCCAGCGTTAAAGCTGTTGCCTAAGGCCATGAGTAAGAAAAGGTCATCATTGGTACCGCCCAGTAAGTTGCCGTCGTCTAACAGGCCTACGACCTTGGTGAAGAAGAAAAATCCTAACGGACTCTTTGCTGGTGAGAAAGAAATCGCAATACCGTCATCTACAGAGATTGCGGTATAAACCGGGGCATTTGAGGTATCTGTAATGTAACAGTATTTTGATTCATACTCAATGACATCACCTACTTCTACCGTTTCGGAAGGAAGCTTGTAGAGCGGAAGGTTGCCAAACTGCATGTTCCCCAGATTGGTTCTCTGCCGGGTTTTCTTGTCAAAATGGATCCAGTTGCCCTGCTCATTTTTAAAGCAGATACCAAGCAGCGTTGCTGCAATGTTCGGATCTTTTACCAAGCCGTAATTTCTCATGTCCATTCCTAAAAAGTTTGTGATCATACTCTTCGTCTCCTTTTTTGAATTTTGGGTTTTTGGTGACATTGCTTTATGAGTTAAATCAGTAGAAGCACTTACTGTGCTAGGTACTGTTTTCTCAACAGGCTTAGGAGTCTTAACATTTAAATAGTAATGTAAAGCCTTTTTGATATCTTCAAATCCAAAGAAGATTTGTAAAGTGCTTTCCTGTGGCATATTATCCCATAAGGAAGAACAAGCTGCGTTTTCTCTTAGACATCTAGCACATTCCTCATGATCTTTGTAGGTAATGGGAACATCTAACGTGATGAAATTTTCGTAATTTTGAGTTGCTTTTTGCAAAGCTTCTACGAAATTTTCAAGTGTCAGAGAAATGGGTTCAAAGATAATTTGCTTTTTAAAACAAACACTTTCTAACGTGATCTGAATATTACTATGATCAACAGATGTTACTTGATAATGATACCCCCTTTCCATGAAGTATCGGTGGGAAGACCAAAACATGGGTGCATCTTGAATAGTAGTGGGACTTTTAATATAGGGTTTAAATCCCATACCGGTCGGTCTTAAGCGTTTGATGTAATAATACCGGTCATACATTGTTTTTTAATCCCCTCCTTTAACTTAAATACTTGTAATTTTACTGAAAATTACATAAATCATGTTACGGCAGTATTGTATCATGTCTGATGAGAAAAGTCAACCAAAATGATAAAAAGATATAGAAAGTAAATACAAATAGAAATGAAAAAATTACATCAAAATTTAGAATACAAAGGGAATAAAAAAAGAAAGTGTTGTATTTTTAAAAGGAATATGATACAATACAGTCGCAATGTAACATTGATACACTACATAATTGTAAAAGGGGAAAAGGAGGAATTAGTAATGCCGGAAGCTGGAAGATTAGAAGAGTTATTCATACAAGAATTATCTCCTAAACTGTTAGAGAAAGTAAATGAATATTTAAAATCTCCTGCGGCTTTAGAGGGATTAGGAGAAGAGTTGCGGGAGCCTGTTAGGGAACAAGTAGAAGAGCTTTTTAGAGATACGGATCTGCAGAAAAAATTGATACAGCAAGCAAGCCCTCTCATTTTTAATGCTGCAGTGAAGGTGGTAGAAGATATTGGTGTTAGTATCAAGACAATAAAAATTGTCACAACAGATGATACTGTTGTTAGAGAAACAACCGATTCTTATCATTCCATCTTCGAAGATGTCTTGTTTTTAGTGCAAGGAAAAATTCCTGTTTTGTTAAAGGGACCAGCTGGAAGTGGAAAAAACTATTGCGCAGAGCAGATTGCAAGAGCAATAGAGTTACCGCTTTATCGTTGTACTTCTCCACAGGACAAATTTGAATTTGAAGGCTTTATTGATGGCTATGGAAAGTATCATGAGAAAGCTTTTTACAAAGCATTTACACAGGGAGGAATTTTGCTATTAGATGAAATGGATAATAGTTTTGCCTCTGCACTGATTAGTGTCAATGACGCTATCTGTAACGGCAAATTTGCATTTCCTGATGGCGAAAAAACTATGCATGAAAACTTTAGAGTGATTGCAACTGCTAATACTTGGGGGAATGGTAAGAATTTTGAGTATATTGGTAGAAACAAAATTGACGCAGCCACTTTAGATCGCTTTGCAGCTTTAGAGTATAACTACGATAAAGACCTGGAAAGATTACTGTATCCAGATGATGACATCTTAGAAGTTTTTTGGGCGTTAAGAGAAAGTGCATTAAAAAATCAGGTAAGAGCTATTTTCTCCATGCGTGGCATTAAATATTGTTATGAATGCAAGCAGAGAGGAATGGATTTAGAGAAAATTGTAAGGGCTTTTATCGTAAAAGGTTTAAATATTGATGATTTAAATGTGCTTTTACGAGATGTTAAAATTGATGAATATAAAAATCAGTTTTATGAGGCTCTATTAACGGTCAGAAGTGAGATGACTTCAAATAACAAGTAACGATTCAAAGTGTGTTAAAAGGAAAAGTGTTAGGTAGGGTCGTTTTATCTAACACTTTTTCCTATAATTCTTTAGAATAGGAGGTATTTATGTATAAAACCTATTATTATGAAGAAAAATATGCTATCGTGCATGAGTATCGCTTTCTGTGTCTTCATGATTTTTTAAAATATATTCAGGAAAAAGAAGTCAATCAAAATATTTTTGATCACTGTTCTTCAGTAAATGGACGTTACGACTTTACTAAAACTGGATCTTTTGATGATGCAGTAAGACTTTGTCAGTATGGTTGGAATGAAAATTTAGACAAACTATTAGAATTAAAGGAAAAAATAGATCAATCTTTGATCAAAAAAGGACAGGAAACGATCAAACGGTCTAAATCAGTTATGGGATTTGCACCTTCTATGTCAGATATTATAGCAGGGAATCCTTTAAACATGTGGCAGATACAAAAAAAGCCAAATTTTGATATTATTAGAATATATGCTTCTTTAACTTACCCTGGTTATACCAAATCACCTGAAATATATAATCGTGGAGCCATTCTTTTAAGTCTTATCGATATTTTAGAGAAGATAGGATATGGTGTAGAGTTAATTTCTTTTGAAATTAGTCATGAAATTTCTAATTATCGTTCTGAAAGAAATGAAATCATTTTGTCCTATTTTTCTTTAAAAGATAGCTCTGAAAATTTAAATTTAGGAAAAGTATATTTTCCATTGTGTCATCCTTCTTTTTTAAGACGTCTTGTCTTTCGATTAACAGAAGTAACACCTGTAAAAATAGAAAGATGGGGAAGTAGCTATGGACGTGTATATTCGGAAGAGGAAATAAGAGAAATCCTAAAAATAGGTGAAAATGAAATACTATTTTCTACACCTAGAGAAATGAGAATTGAGGGGGATAATATATACGATGATTTAGAAAGTGTACTCAAAATAACAAATTTTGACCGCTTTTTTAAAAGAAGCCTTATATTTTAAGAGGAGGAGCTATGTATAGAAGTTATTGGGATGATAAAACGCGTAGTGTTATTTTTGAATACCACTTTTCTAATCTAAATGATTTTTTAAACTATATTCAAGAAAAAGAAGTCAATAGTTATGTGTTTGGGGTGCGCTCTTCTGTAACTGGAAGCTATAGTTTCACCAAAACAGCTACTTTTGATGAGGCAGTAAGATTTTGTCAGTATGGCTGGACACAAGATTTTGATAAGTTACTAAAGTTAAAAGAGAAAGTGGATCAGTCTTTGATTAAAAAAGGACAAGAAACGATTAAACGGTCTAAAACAGTCATGGGTTTTGCACCTTCTATGTCAGATATTGTAACGGGAAATCCTTTAAATATGTGGCAGATACAAA
Organism: uncultured Clostridia bacterium; assembly: GCA_944386605.1. Taxonomy (GTDB): domain Bacteria; phylum Bacillota; class Clostridia; order TANB77; family CAG-465; genus CAG-465. The sequence goes on from CALXBS010000014.1 coordinate 21,194, forward strand.
AACAGCCAAATTTTGATATTATCAAAATATATGTTTCTTTATCTTATCCTGGTCATACAACCTCATCTGAAATATATAATCGTGGAGCGATTCTTTTAAGTTTAGTAGATATCTTAGAAAAAATGGGATATGGAGTAGAACTAATTCCCTTTGAAATCTGCTATGAAGAAGGTTATGTTAAGTCTAGAACTAAAACCAGAGAATATCTCATTGCATATTTTAGTTTAAAAGATAGTTCTGAAAATTTAAATTTAGGAAAATTATATTTTCCATTATGTCATCCTTCTTTTATAAGACGTCTTCTTTTTGCATTAAAAGAAGTAACTCCTTTTAAAGTATTAAGATGGGAGGATAGTTATGGGCACGTTTGTGAGCCAAACCATATAAGAGAAGTGATTGGAATATCCAAGAATGAAATATTATTTTCTTCTCCTCATGATATGAATATTAGTGGTGATAACGTATATGAAGATTTGGACAGAGTGTTAAGAGCTCTTCAATTGGAACGATTTTTTAAAAGAAGTTTTTAAATAAAAAAGTGTTAGATAATAACCATTATCTAGCACTTTTTATATTAGTTTTTGCATGTCTTGTGGTATTGGAGCAGTGATAAAGATTTTTTGTTCTGTAATAGGATGAAAAAATTCTATTTGGTAAGCATGCAAGGCTTGCCTTTGTATTTCTTTCATGTGATGAGAAATGTTACTTTCTGTTCCATAAAGATCATCCCCTAACAAAATATGACCTATAGAAAGCATATGGACTCTAATTTGGTGTGTTCTTCCTGTATGTAAAAGTATTTTAACAACTGTATAATCTTTTTTAAAATTTCTTTTTAAAACAAAGTATTCTGTTTTAGCGTCTTCGCCATTTTCATCTACTTCTCTTACAATAATAGAGTCTTTTTTTCTTGCAATTTTCTTTTCAATCATGTCATGATCTTTTTCTAAAATTTTGTCTACAATAGCAATGTAATATTTTTTTAAATCAATTTTCCCTTTTTTCTTTACAAATAATTCCTGAATATATTCATGTTTTGCAAACATACAAATTCCAGTTGTATTTTTATCTAGTCTTGTTAAAATATGAATAGAAAAAATATTTTGTTTTTCAAGATAACAAGCCACTTGATTGGCCAGTGTATTTTCATAATGTTCTGCAGATGGATGAACGGGTAAATTTGCTGGTTTATTAACGATTAAGAGATATTCATCTTCATATAAGATATCTAGTTTTGTATCCACTAATTTAAATTTACTTTGAAAAGCTGGTTTAGGAAAGCATTCATTCATTTTGACAAAATCTAGTGTAACCATATCTCCTGCTTGAACAATATAGTTAACATATTGTGGAATATGATTGATTAAAATAGCGTTTGCTTGTTTTAATTTGGTAAGCAAACGAGAGGAAACATAGAGTTTATGTTTTACTATTTGTTTTAACTCTTTTCCTTGGTCTTGATTTGTAATAATATAATTTATTTCTTTCATGCTTGTTATTATACCAAGTTAAGAAAGAAAAGTAAATAAGGAAAAGAAAACAAGACTTAGTAAGTAGAAACATTGCAAAAAAAGGGAAGGTAGTATATAATATAACTGGTGAAAAAATGGAAAAAGAAAGAATAGATGATTTAGAAATAAATGGTTTAAAAATTATTCAAAATAAAGAGTATTTTTGCTTTGGGATGGATAGTGTGTTACTTGCAAATTTTGTTGTTTCTAATCAAAGTAAGAATGTTATTATGGATTTTTGTAGTGGTAGTGGTGTAATACCAATTCTTCTTACTGCCAAACAAAATTTTTCAAAAGGAATTTGTGTAGAGTTACAAAAAGAGATGTTTTCTTTGCTAGAAAGAAATATTTCTTTCAATCATTTAGAACAAAAATTATTGTGTCAAAATGTGGATATTAAAGAAACTAAAAAAATAAGAGAATTTCTTTTAAATCATGTAAAAAGAGAAGAGGTAGATATCATTACATGTAATCCACCTTATCAAAAGCTTCATACAGGAATGAAAAATGAAAATCCTGTAAAACATCTTGCAAGACATGAAATTGCTTGTACTTTAGAAGATGTATTTTGTTCTGCAAGTAAGCTTTTAAAGTCAAAAGGAAAACTTTATTTGGTACATCGTCCGGATCGTTTGGTGGATTTACTAAGCATTGCTAGAAAATATCAATTAGAGGCAAAAAGAATTCGTTTTGTACATCCTAAAAAAGAAATGAAAGCAAGTATTGTATTAATAGAGTATCGAAAAGATGGTGGAAAGGAATTAAATGTAGAACCTCCTTTAATTGAATATAACGAACAAGATGATTATACAGAGGAGATTTATCGCATTTATGGAAAGGAAGGAAAGCAGTGGTAAAAGGAACATTATATATTGTAGGGACTCCTATTGGAAATTTAGAAGATATTACGTTACGTGCGTTAAATACTTTAAAAAAAGTAGATTTGATTTTAGCAGAGGATACAAGAAATACGTTAAAGCTTTTAAATCATTTCGAGATTGAAAAGAAAATGATTAGTTATCATCGCCATAATGAACAAGATAAGATTAGTCAAGTTCTTTCGTATTTAGACACAGGAAAGGATTTAGCGCTGGTTTCCGATGCAGGAATGCCTATTATTTCTGATCCAGGACAAAATCTGATTTACTATTTGGTTCATAATCATTATCCTGTAGAAGTAATTCCTGGTGTAACTGCTTTTGTAACTGCCATTGTAAAAAGTGGAATGGATTCAACTAGGTTTACCTTTGAAGGATTTTTGTCGGTTCATAAGCCAAAACGTATGAAAAGACTAAAAGAATTAAAAGAAGAAACCAGAACCATGATTTTTTATGAAGCACCTCATAAGTTACTAGAAACTTTAAAAAATATGTATCAAGTATGGGGAAATAGAAATATTTGTATTGCACGTGAATTAACCAAACTTCATGAAGAATTTTCGTATACTACATTAGAGCAAGCAATTGAAAAAATTTCATTAGAGGGGATTCGTGGTGAAATTGTTTTAATAGTGCAAGGAAGAGATGAAAAGGAGCTAGAACAAGAAAAAGTACAGGCTTTCCAAGAAAAAGATGTAAAAGAACTTGTTAAAAGCTATATGCAAGAAGGAATGGATAAAAAGGAAGCGATTAAGCTAGTAGCAAAACAAAGAGGCGTTACGAAAAATGAAGTGTATCAAGAGTGTATATCGTTGTAAAGAGGGGATAAAATGAAAGAACAAGAATTAGAAAGATTAAAGAACATGTTACAAATTGAGGAATCGTTATATGAGAAAGGATTTGAGTATATTTGTGGAATTGACGAGGCAGGAAGAGGTCCTTTGTGTGGCCCTGTGGTAGCAGCAGCTGTTGTTTTACCAAAAGAATGCTGTATTGAAGGAGTGAATGATTCTAAGAAATTAAGTGAGAAAAAAAGAGAAGTGGTGTATGAAAAGATTATGGAGCAAGCCTTAGCAGTAGGAATTGGAATAGGAAGCGTAGAAGATATTGAAGAAAAAAATATTTTAAATGCAACCAAAGGTGCGATGAAACAGGCTTTGGAGAATTTATCTATCTTGCCTGATTATGTTTTGGTAGATGGCAATCAAATGATTTCGATTGAGATTCCTGGAGAAACGGTTGTATCTGGGGACGCAAAATCAGAGTCTATTGCAGCTGCTTCTATTGTTGCAAAGGTGACCAGAGATCATATGCTTTTAAACTGGGATAAAGAGTACCCAGAATATGGGTTTGCAAAACATAAAGGTTATGGAACAAAAGCTCATATTGAAGCGATTCAAAAATATGGACTTTGTCCTTTGCATAGACCAAGTTTTTGCAAGAAATTTGTAACTGAAAAAGGAGGAGAAAAATGAAATTTGTTTCATGGAATGTAAATGGGCTTAGAGCTTGTATGACTAAAGGTTTTTCAGATTTTTTTCAAAATGTACAGGCAGATATTTTTTGTATTCAAGAAACCAAAATGCAAGCGGAGCAAGCAGAAAATATCCAGTTTGAGGGATATGAACGTTATATGAATAGTGCAGAAAAGAAAGGCTATTCTGGTACGGCAGTATTTACTAAAATAAAACCTTTAGAGGTAACTTATGGCTTGGGAATGGAAGAATATGATCAGGAGGGACGTATCATTACATTAGAATACGAAAAGTTTTTCTTGGTAAATTGTTATACCCCTAATTCTAAAAAAGAGTTAGAAAGATTACCTTATAGGATGAAATGGGAAGAACAAGTCTTTTTGTATTTAAAAAAGTTAGAAGAAAAGAAACCAGTTATTTATTGTGGTGATCTTAATGTAGCACATGAAGAAATAGATATTAAAAATCCTAAAACAAATCACTTTAGTGCTGGCTTTACGGATCAAGAAAGAGAAAAAATGACGCATTTATTACAAAATGGCTTTTTAGATACTTATCGTGTTTTGTATCCAGATCAAGCCGACGCATATACTTGGTGGTCATATATGAGAAATGCTAGAGAAAAAAATATTGGATGGAGAATTGATTATTTTATTATTTCAGAGAGTCTAAAACCAAATTTAAAAGAGGCGTATATTCATTCAAATGTTTTAGGAAGTGATCATTGCCCTATTGAAATTGATATGGAAATATAGTAAGATAGTGTAAATTAGAGGAGGTAAAAAGATGGATGAATTTACAGACAAAATATATGGAAAACAAAAAAGAGAATTAGAAGAAAGAATTCTGGAAAGCGTTAAGAAAACTGAAAAAGAACCTGTGGTGGCAGAGCAAGTCAATGCGCATATGTTTACAAAAGAATATGATGAAACAAATCGTTTGTTGATTGATTATTATAACAAGCATACAGGAAATTTAGATATTCAAGAAGAATTAAATGCAAGCTTGGTAGCAGGATCTATGGAAATTTTGCAAGAAAGGGAAAGAGAAAGAAAATTAAAACGTTTAGATTTACCGGAAGGGGTAGATGAACAGACAAAAGAACAGGCTTTGGAGCGCTTGGAAAAAGAAGGAAATGTTCAAGAATTAGATGAAGATAAATTACAACAAGAAATTTATAAAGCAATTTATGAACAGGTCTACTATGAGTATAGTGAATTAATGATGGATGTAAAAGACGCTCAAATTGAAAATGGTTCTCTTACAGTAGGAGATGAAGAAGGGACTAAGTTAGTTATTTATGAAAGATATTTAAGTCAAATTGAATTAGAAAATCATCGACATGGAGGAGAGAGCTTTTCTAAGGATGAAAGAATTGCTGCAGCAAGAGAAAAATTCAAAAGAGAGTTTAATCAAAAACAACAATTGGTAGATGAGGTAACAACCCCTAATATTGAAAGATTACAAACATTATATCAAACCAAAAATGAACTTGCTTCTGAGATTTCATATTATAATCTAAATTCTCATTTGGTAACTTCAGAGAAAATGCAAGCTTTAAGAGAAAAGTATTTTCAAGTTTCGCAAGAAATTAGAGAATGTGATCCATCTTTAGAAGAATATTCTAGACAGATTGATCAAATAAGAGAAAATCAAGAATTTGCACGTGCAGAAGGTGTGGGAGCAAATAGTAGTACGGATAGAGATGTTGCAGGTATGGCAATGGATACCATAGGGACTTCTTATCAAGATGTAGAAAAAAATGATTCTTTGCAACAAAATATGGCAGATACCACCGATAATATAGAGGCTATTGAGGATTTAGAACAAGAGGAAGAAAGAATTAAAATTGATAGGAGAAAAGAATTTATCAGAAGGTATCAAGAAGCAAAAGAAAAGAACGACAAAGAAGAAATGGCTCTTTTAATTGCACAGTATCAAGATGATTTAGATGTTGATAGCATTATTGCAGAAGAAATAGATGAAAGAGAACCAGAAGTTTATGAATATAATAATTTAATAGGTGGTTTAGATGCGATTTCTACGGATGATGAAATAATTGATGCAATGGATAAAACCGCAGATGAAGCATTAGAACAAGAAAAAGAACAAGAAAGAGATAGAGACCAAGGAATCGAAAGAACCATTTGGGATCAAAAATAGGAGGAATTTTTATGGGATTAGTAACAAGTAAAGAAATGTTTGAAAAGGCATATCAAGGTGGATATGCAGTAGGTGCTTTTAATGTGAATAATATGGAAATTATTCAAGGGATTGTGGAGGCTGCAAATGAGACAAATGCACCGGTTATTTTGCAAGTGTCAGCTGGAGCAAGAAAATATGCAAATCCAATTTATTTAAAAAAATTGGTGGAAGCAGCAGCTGAATGTAATCAAAAAGCTGGAAAAGATATTCCAATGGTATTACATTTAGACCATGGACCAGATTTTGAAACATGTAAAGATTGTATTGATTCAGGATTTACTTCTGTTATGATTGATGGTTCTAAGTATGATTTTGAAGAAAATGTAGCTTTAACCAAAAAGGTAGTAGAATATGCTCATGCAAGAGGAGTGGTTGTAGAAGCAGAATTAGGAAAACTTGCTGGTATTGAAGATGATGTACAAGTAAATGAAAAGGACGCAATGTATACAGATCCAGCACAAGCAGAAGAATTTGTAAAAAGAACAGGTTGTGATTCTTTAGCAATTGCAATTGGTACGAGTCATGGTGCATATAAATTTAAAGGAGAAGCAAAATTACGTTTTGATATTTTGGAGGAAATTGGAAAAAGATTGCCAGGATTTCCTATCGTATTACATGGGGCTTCTTCTGTTCCACAAGAATTTGTAGCGATGTGTAATGAGTATGGTGGAAATATTCCTGGGGCAAAAGGAGTACCAGAAGAAATGCTAAGAAAAGCAGCTACAATGGCAGTATGTAAAATTAATATTGATAGTGATATTCGTCTTGCAATGACTGCAAATATTCGTGAATGCTTTACCAAAAGTCCAGAAGTATTTGATCCAAGAACTTATTTAGGTCAAGCAAGAACTGCTGTAAAAGATATGGTAAAACATAAGATTGTAGATGTATTAGGATGTGACAATAAAGCGTAGGTGAAAGTTATGGTATATCATTATCGCCCAAGTGGTGTTTGTTCTAGAGAATTTATCATAGAAGTGGATGAGCAAGGAACAATTTTAAATTTAGAAATTGTTGGAGGATGTGCCGGAAATACTAAGGGGATTTCAAAGTTAGTGGTAGGCATGAAGATGGAAGAAGTTATTCAAAGATTAAAAGGAATCCCTTGTGGACTTAAGAAAACCTCTTGTCCGGATCAACTTGCAATTGCTTTGGAAAAAATAAAAGCACAACAACTTCCTTAAAAGCTTGACATTTTATGTAAATTATAATATAATAAAAAAGCAATTTTTTTAATTTTAAGAATAATTTTATTTAAGGAGGATGTTTTATGAAAGCTTTTGAGGCACGGGAGAATTCTGTTGTAAGACAGTCTTGTATGATGTTGAGAAAGGCAAAGGAGGCACAAGATCTCGGAAAAAAAAGAGTAGGAACATTTGAGTTTGGAGCTTTGTATCCGGAGGTAATCGAGTGTCTTACGAAAGAGGGATATGATGTCAGAATTATCAGACATGATAAAGATGATAATAATACAGAAAGCGTGATTTCTTGGGAGAACGCAACCGAGTCAAACAGAGAAGGGACAGTTACCTATATTGATATGGTGCCAAAAGAAGAATCGGAAGAAGAACCAAAATCAGAAAGTAAAGAGTAAAATAGTAATAAGAGGGACTGGCATTATGCCAGTCCTTTGGCATGCTTAACTGATATTTTATTGACATAATATTTGTAAAATGCTATAATATAACTAGGTTTTTTTATATCAATACAATGATTAATGTTTGAAAGGAGAACAATATGTTAGCTAGTCTGGAAAAAATACGGGATGTAAAATATGAAGATTTTACCTGCTTAAAGGAGCAGGAATGGCTGAAATACCTCTTTTTGAAAGATACATTAGAAGGGATCAATGTGGAACATTTTTAAAAGGTAGCAAGCATTAAACCTACTAGCACCTTA
>CALXBS010000015.1 GCA_944386605.1 uncultured Clostridia bacterium
AGTGTAATACTACAAATAAAAAATGGAGAAAACGTTGTAGAAGAAGTAGAAGTAAGTGAAGAGAACAATTGGAGATACAAATTTGAGCTTACAAAATATGATGAGTTAGGAAATGAAATCAATTATACCGTAGATGAAAAAGAAACCACTGAGTATTACGAAAAACGTATTGAAGGAAATACTGTTATTAATACTTGTACCTATACGCCACCAACAGATACATCTGATATATCCGTTTGGGTATATATAGTGGTAGCAATTATTGCAATAGTTGGAATTGGAGTATTTGTCTTTGTAAAAACAAAGCAAAAGAAAAACTTGAAAAAGTAAATAAATACAAATCGTGAGTAATAAGGCGTTACTTGCGATTTTTTTGTATTGAAAAACAAAATAAGAAATGGTAGTATGCGTGTGTAATAGAAATATTGCAGAAAAGATTTGAAATTTATGTTAACAAAAAACTTTAAAAGTATGATTGGACTACACACACACACACACACACACAACATAGTTTTAAAAACATCCCAAAACTATGTTGAGTCTAATTTTTTAAAAGGATAAATAACATAAAAATGCAAAAACTAAAGAGAAAAGGAAGGAGAATAATGATGGAAAAGCTGGAGAAAGAAAACAAGAAATCAAAAAGAAAAGTATCCATATTTACAGTATTTTTGTGGCTATTTCTAGTTATTACAATGTCAGTTATTACTATAGGAATGTTTACCCAGAAAAATGCAATTGAAGTAACAGATAATAATTGGAATATTAGTTTAGTAATGTATGATAGAAGTAGTGATACGCCTAATCAAACAATTACAGATTTTTCTTGGAATGCAACTGAAAATAATGAAACGAAGCAGTTAACAATGCAAATTAATTATGCCTGTACAACTGGAAAAGAATATAAACTAGGAGAGATTATCATTGAGATACCAGGATTTGCTAAAGATAGTTTTAGTGAGTATTGGAGAAACAATGAGAAATTTAGTACATATCCTACAACATTATCATTTTATGACTATTTTTTAACAAATAATGTGGTGATTGCAGCAGATGAAGAAAATAGTAATGATAAACAGTATGATTGGAGCTATAGCTATGATAAAGAAAATAACCTATACATATTTAAAAATAATATGGTAATAGCAGAAAATGAACATTTTGAAGGGACTATCCAAATTGTGTATAATTTTGGAACAAATTTTAAAATAAAAACAGATTTGGAGTTTCAAGCTAAACTAAGAGAAAATATTAAGTCAGACACTATTATAGCAATGGAATCTAATATATGTAATTTTCATTATACAAGTACTAAAAGGACATATAAGGTATGGGAATTGGTATATCCAGCACCTTCTACTGATTATACTAAAATTGAAGATATATTAGATGATTATTATTGGGTAAAATATATCTTTAATGCAGATTATCAAGGTGAAAGTTTTATAAAAACAGATGGAGTTATTGAGGCTTTAGATGTAAATAAAGATTCTTTAGGGTATGGTTATGTTGGAATAAAAGAAGAATTCCCAGAAGGCTGTGTTGTATATGATAGAGATTTAAATAAAATAGAGCCTGTAGAAGATAACAAATATTATTATTTAAAAACAAATAGTAATTATTCTAGTTATTATGAATCTAAAAATGCAATGTATTATGTAGGATATCCCAAGTCAGATTATCAAGTAGGAGAGAGTGTGACAAATACAGTAGAGCTATGGGGAAGATATGAAGATGAAGAAGAAATGCAAAAATTAGCTGAAAATACCAAAACTGTGCAACTTGAAGAACTTGATTTTGAATATTATGGAGAGTTATATTCTATAAGTAAAAGAATCTATCAGACTTCTGGAGGAAGTTATATAAATAAAATACAATCAGGTCAAGGAATGAATAATGGTTGGTATATAAATTCAAAAGTTTTTTATACAGGAAACAAAATGGATGTAGAAATAGGAGATGATTTATTATATACTACAAGAAAAAGTGGAGAAATTACTAAATTGCAAGATAATGAATATTATTTTATAAGTGTATATATACCAGTATTTTATACATATAATAAATATAGTGCTACTGCAGGAGATAAATTAATAGGCTATGATTGGGAATTGCAAGTAAGATATAAAAATACAGATGAATATGTTACTTATGCAACAGGAGTAACGGAAAAAAGTCAAACGTTAACATTTAATAATAAGAATGTAGTAGGAGTAAAAATTATTATAAAAGATTTAGATAAAACATTATATAATACCTATGGTTCTAGTGAGAGCATACGATTATATACAAATGTTCATATGCAGGATTGTGTAGTAGGTGGAGCAGTATATAATTTTGATTATTTAAAAGTATACCATAAAGATGAAGAAGGAAATCGAACATTAGTGAATGAACCAACGTTAGAAAGTTATGGTGCACTTTTTACTCAATTAAAAATAGCAGAATATGATCAAGCAACTTATGGAACATATATACAAAGAGCCGGTGACAGTACAAGTATAACTGATGGGAATTTTGAATTTCACATATATAAAAGCAGAGAATTTTTACAAAATAATGTAGCAGAAGAAGCGTATATATATCAATATCAATTACAACATTATTTTGATCTAGATTATTATGATGTGAATAAAGATGTTATTATTAATACATATGATATTTTGCCTGAAGGAATGTATTTAGAAAGTACGGAAGAAGAAATTATTAATAGTTTAGTAATAGGTGATGAATATAATGAGTATAGGAATTTAAAGTTAAAAGATGGTACTTATTTTAGATCCAAAACAGAATTTGACAATTATGTAAAAGAGCATATTAATATCGAAATTGATTATAATTATCAAAATAGTGGAAGAACAAAGATAAGTGTACAATACGATTTAAAAGGAATAGATTGGAGTCATTTTTTGACAGATTCTTTAATGTCTTTTAGTATAAGCAATTACATAAAGGTAGAAATACCATATGATAGTATATTAGAATATGGAACAAGTTATACGAATTATGTGTATAGTATGTGGAATAATCAAGAATATGGATATAATCGCATAACCATTAAAGATAATGGAGAATATGATAGTTTAGCAAGTGATATTGATCAAGATGGAGATACAGAAGAAGAATTAGTATATAATGATAATACATTAAATATAACACATGCAGTATCCTCACAACAAACAGCAGTTGAACAAGTAAGAACCGACTTAACACAAGGAAAATATGTTGAAGGATTAGCAGAAGTAAGTCCAGGTGGAGAGTATGATTACAAATTACGTGTAACAACAGGAGCAAATAGTATCAAAGATTTAATACTTTATGATAATATAGAAACAATCACAGATGAAAGTGGAACAGAAGTAAGTACTGGTTGGAAAGGAAGTTTCTTAGGAGTAGATACCAGTTATGCAGAAAGAAAAGGATATGCACCAAAGGTATATTATTCAACAGAACTAAACCCAGGAAAATTAACAGAAGTGCCAGATAAATGGAAATTATTAGATGATAGTGTGGATAAGAGTACAGTAAAATCTATCTGTGTGGATTTAAGATATAATGCAGATGGTGGAGAAATGGAGCTTAGTCCAAATAATGTTGTATTTGTGCTAGTAAAAATGCAAGCACCAGATGATGAAAATTTGATGACACTAGCAAGTAATATGTTCTGGACAAATTGGAGAGCAATTGATCCATTAGGAGGAATCATTGATAATATAGAAGGAATTTATTCTAATCAAGTAAATGTAGAAATCAGTAAAAAAGGTATAAAAACAAGTGTTAGTGGACAAAAAACATGGATAGATGAAGAAAATAAAAATAATACCAGACCTGAAAGCATTGTTGTAAAATTAATGCAAGATGGGGTAGAATATGCAGTCAAAACAGTAACAGAGAGTGATAATTGGAGTTATACGTTTGAGGATATACCAGCATATAGAAATAATGAAAAAGAAGAGTATGAGTATACAGTAGAAGAAGAATCAGTGAGTGGATATACAACAAGATATGAGGGAAATAACATTATTAATGAAGTAAACTTAACGGAATTTGAAGTAGAAAAAGTATGGGAAGATAATAGTAATGAATCAGGAAAACGCCCAGAAAAGATTGTAGTAGAATTAAAAAGAGAAGGAAGAGTCATAAGGAAAATTACGTTAAATGAAGAAACTAATTGGAAATATACCTTTAAAGCTTTGGAGAAATATAATTCATTAGGAGAAGAAATTGTATATAGTGTCGATGAACAATCTTTTGCAAATGACGAGTGGTATATAAAAGAAATTGTAGGAGGAAAAATAACCAACAAATTTGTAGTACCAGATGAAAGAGTTAAGATTATTGGAAGCAAAAGATGGGATGACAATAATAATTTAGCTGGAAAGCGTCCTGAAAGTGTAGTATTACAAGTAAAAAATGGCGAAGAAGTAGTAACAGAACAAGTGGTAACAGAAGAAAACAATTGGAGCTATGAATTTGAACTTGCAAAATATGATGAAAGTGGAAATGAGATAGTATATACAATAGATGAAAAAGAAGTAGGAAGTAAATTCTATGAAAAGGTGGGAGTAGAAAGAAATGTAGTAACAAATAAATTTGTGGTACCAGATGAAAAAATAGAAATATGGGTAGATAAAAAATGGGAAGATGAAGATAACAAATATGGAAAACGCCCAGAAAGTGTAATACTACAAATAAAAAATGGAGAAAACGTTGTAGAAGAAGTAGAAGTAAGTGAAGAGAACAATTGGAGACATAAATTTGAGCTTACAAAATATGATGAGCTTGGAAATGAAATCAATTATATCGTAGATGAAAAAGAAACCCCTGAGTATTACGAAAAACGTATTGAAGGAAATACTGTTATTAATACTTGTACCTATACGCCACCAACAGATACATCGGATATATCTATTTGGGTATATGTAGTGGTAGTAATTATTGCAATAGTTGGAATTGGAGTATTTGTCTTTGTAAAAGTAAAACAAAAGAAAAACTTGAAAAAGTAAAATAAAAGTAAATCGTAAGTAGTGAGAAATTACTTGCGATTTTTTTGTATTGAAAAACAAAATAAGAAATGGTAGTATGCGTGTGTAATAGAAATATTGCTAGAAAAGCAATTAATTTATGTTAACAAAAAAACTTGAAAGTGTGATTATACTACACACACACACACACACACACACAACATGATTTAAAAACATTCAGAAAAGAAGGAGGAAGTATATGGAAAAGCAAGAAAAAGAAATAAAAAAGCCGAGAGAAAACAAGAAAAAACATAAAAGAAAAGTATCCATATTTACAGTATTTTTGTGGCTATTTTTGATTATTACGATGTCAGTTATCACTATAGGAACATTTACACAGAAAAATGCCATTGAAGTAACAGATAATAATTGGAATATACAACTTGTGATGTATGATAGAAGTAGTGATACACCAGATCAATCAATTACAGATTTTACGTGGAATGCGACTAGTAGTAATGAGACAAGACAATTGGCAATGCAAATTAATTATACTTGTACGACAGGAAAAGAATATAAACCAGGAGAAATTATAGTGAGAATATCTGGAATACCCAAAGAAAGTTTTAGTGAATATTGGAGAAATTTACAATCATATAAGTCAGAGTCTTATGAAAATTGGTTAAAAAATAAAGTAGTAGTTGCAGCAGATAAAGAGAATAGTAGTAATAAACAATATGATTGGAGTTATGTATATGATGAAAAAAATAATGTGTATACATTTACTAACAATATGACTGTAGCAGAAAATGAACATTTTGAAGGAACAATACAAATTGTATATAATTTATTACCGAAATTAAAAATACAAACAGATTTAGAGTTTCAAGCAAAAATAGAAGAAAATATAGAGGCTGATGAAATTATAGTAATGGAATCCAATATTTGTAATTTTCATTATACTGGAACTAAAAGTGGATATAGAGTTGAGAACTATGCTTCTGTAGCACATAAAACTGATTATACTAAAATAGAAGATATATTAGATAATTATTATTGGGTAAGATATAATTTTCATGTAGATTATAGAACAGAAGGTACCATAAGAGCTTTTGATACAGAGGGGGAAAGTAAGGATTATTTAGTATTCACAGGAATAAAAGAAACATTGCCAGAAGGATGTGTTATGTATGATAAAAACTTGAATAAGCTAGAACCTAAAGAAGGAAATACATATTATTATTTAGGTACGTGTATTAATCCTACTGTAGATTATTCAAGCGATTCATGTTATTATGTAGGATATCCTAAAGATAAATATCAAGAAGGAGATAGTATAACAAACACAGCAGAATTATGGGGAAGGTATGAAGATGAAGAAGAAATACAAAAGTTGGCAGAGGATGATAGAACGGTACGTCTAATAGATTTTGATTTTGAATATAAAGGAGATTTATATGATTTAGATAAAGCTAGCGATAATTATGTAAATTATTTTAATGAATTAATATCGGAAAGAGGAAGAAGTTTAGGTTGGAAGTTATATCCAATAGCCTTTTATACAGACCATATAATGGATGTGGAAATAGGAGATGATTTGTTATATATTACAAGAAAAAATGGAGAAGTAACCAAATTAGAAGATAATGAATATCATTTTACGAATGTATCTATACCAGTATTTTATACATATAACAAATATAGTGGAAGTAAAGGTGATGTCTTAATAGGATATGAATGGGAGCTGCAAGTAAGATATGCTGGAACAGAAGAATATGTAAGTTATCAAACTGGAATATCTGGAGAAGGAAAATATTTTAGTGCAGTAGAGTCTACATTAAATGATTATATAGAATTTGATAATAATAATATAGTAGGTGTAAAAATCGTTATCAAAAATCTTGATAAAACTATATATCAGCCATATGATAGAGGATATGGACCATGTGTGTATATGTGGACAAATATTCATACACACGATTGTATAGTAGGTGGGCGTGTATATAATTTTAGTTATTTTCAAATATATCATAAAAACGAAGAAGGAAATAGAATATTGGTAAATGAACCAACATTAGATAGTTATACAACTATTCCTATAGAGTTAAAAGTACCAGAAAATGATTTAGCAACTTATGGGACTTATATGCAAAGAGCTTATGGTTACAAAGAGATAACAGACGGCTGTTTTGAGTTGAATATTGAAAAAGAAGGAGATATTTTAAGAAATAATGTAAAAGAAGAAAAATATACGTACATGTATAAATTACATAATAATTTTGATTTATATTATTATGAAATAAATAAAGATGTAATTATAAAAACATATGATATATTACCAGAAGGAATATATTTAGGATGTAATGAAAAGGAAATTATAAATAATTTATACTTGTATGATAGTAAAAATTATTATAAGAATTTAAAACTAAAAGATGGGACAAATTTTACAAGTAGAAAAGATTTAGAAGAATATATAAAAGAACATGTGCAAGTAGAAATCGATTATGATTATAAAGGAAGCGGAAGAACAAAAATCAGCATTATAACCAATTTAAATGAAATAGATTGGAGTTATTATTTAACGGATTATATTGTTGAGCCTTGGTTCTATATAGAATATAATATAGAAGTAGAAATACCATATGAAAGCATATTAGAATATGGAACAAATTATACAAATTATATATATGGTATGTGGAATAATCAAGAAAATGCCTATGATGACTATGATTCTATAAGGTATTTAATAAGTGATAATGGAAAATATGATAATTTAGCAAGCGATATTGATCAAGATGGGGATATTGAGGAAAAATTATTATATAAACCTTATACATTCAATATAACCCATGCAGTATCCTCACAACAAGCAGTAGTTGAACAAGTAAGAACCGACTTAACACAAGGAAAATATGTGGAAGGATTAGCAGAAGTAAGTCCAGGCGGTGAGTATGATTATAAATTACGTGTAACAACAGGAGCAAATAGTATTAAAGATTTGATACTTTATGATAATATAGAAACAATACTTAATGAATCCGGAACAGATGTAAGTACTGGATGGAAAGGAAGTTTCTTAGGAGTAGATACAAATTATGCAGAAAGAAAAGGATATGCTCCAAAAGTGTATTATTCAACAGAACTAAATCCTGGAAAATTAACAGAGGTACCAGATAAGTGGCAATTATTAGATGATAGCGTGGATAAAAGTACAGTAAAATCTATCTGTGTGGACTTAAGATATAAAACAGATGGAAGTGAAATGGAGCTTAGTCCAAATAATGTTGTATTTGTGTTAGTAAAAATGCAAGCTCCAGATGATGAAAATTTAATGACATCAGCCAATAATATGTTTTGGACAAATTGGAGAGCAATTGATCCATTAGGAGGAATTGTTGATAATGTAGAAGGAATCTATTCAAATCAAGTAAATGTAGAAATTAATAAAACAAATATTACAACAAGTATTAGTGGACAAAAAACATGGATAGATGAAGATAACAAAAATGACACAAGACCAGCAAATATTACTGTAAAATTAATGCAAGATGGAGTAGAATATGCAGTCAAAAGTATAACTGAAAGTGACAATTGGAGCTATACATTTGAAAATGTGCCAGTATATAGAAATAATGAAGGAGATCAGTACGAATATACAATAGAGGAAGAACCAGTAGAAAATTATATAACAAGCTATAAAGGAAATAACATTATTAATGAAGTAAATCTAACTGAATTTGAAGTAGAAAAGATCTGGGAAGATAACAATAATGAAAAGCAAAAAAGACCAGAAAGTATTGTAGTAGAGTTAAAAATAGAAGGAAAAACAGTACAAGAAGTTACGTTAAATGAAGAAACTAATTGGAAATATACCTTTACAAACTTAGAAAAATATAATGAGTTAGGAGAAGAAATTGTTTATACAGCAGATGAACAAGAATTTACAAATGGCGAGTGGTATGTAAAAGAAATCGTAGGAGGAAAAATAACCAATAAACTTGTAGTACCAGATGAAAGAGTAAAAATGGTTGGAAGTAAAAGCTGGGATGATAATAATAATTTAGCTGGAAAGCGTCCTGAAAGTGTAGTATTACAAGTAAAAAACGGAGAAGAAGTAGTAACAGAACAAGTGGTAACAGAAAAAGAGAATTGGAGCTATGAATTTGAACTTGCAAAATATGATGAAAATGGAAATGAAATAGTATATACAATAGATGAAAAAGAAGTAGGAAGTAAATTCTATGAAAAGGTAGGAGTAGAAGGAAATGTAGTAACAAATAAATTTGTGGTACCAGATGAAAAAATAGAAATATGGGTAGATAAAAAATGGGAAGATGAAGATAACAAATATGGAAAACGCCCAGAAAGTGTAATACTACAAATAAAAAATGGAGAAAACGTTGTAGAAGAAGTAGAAGTAAGTGAAGAGAACAATTGGAGACATAAATTTGAGCTTACAAAATATGATGAGTTAGGTAATGAAATCAATTATACCGTAGATGAAAAAGAAACCGCTGAGTATTATGAAAAAAGTATTGAAGAAAATACTATTATTAATACTTGTACCTATACGCCATCAACAGATACATCGGATATATCCGTTTGGGTATATGTAGTGGTAGCAATTATTGCAATAGTTGGAATTGGAGTATTTGTCTTTGTAAGGGTAAAGCAAAAGAAAAACTTGAATAAGTAAAATAAAAATAAATCGCGAGTAATAATGCATTACTTGCGATTTACTTATTGAAAAAATGAGTGAATTTTTTCGCCCATTTTTTCTTCAGGATTTTTATATCCCTTTTATATAGTTAGAAAACTAGGTGGGGTGGTACTCCCACATCTCCTACGTTTTTCAACGGGCTACGGCTACCAGTTCCGTCCTCAGAGTTTTCTTTTTATCTATTTTTCCTATTATTCTATTCCTATTTTTTTCTAAAATAGATTATATTATTTTTTGTATCAAAAGTCAACATGAATTGACTTTTATGACGATTTATTTCAAAGATTTACACTCCTTTATTTTAAATCTATTAAACAAGTCAATGTGAATTGACAAAAACAATAATATATAGTAATATTAATATGTGTAGAGGGAAAAGAATGGATTTATTAATTAGTTTACTCATTATATTAGCTATTATCATATTTGGAATATTATTTTTAATTCTATATATTATGAAAAAAGTAAAGCATATGGTAGGACATGATCAATTAAAAATACTAAGCAATGCGGTAAAATATTCTCATGAGATTTTGGAGGAAGAAAGTCGTGAGCCTAAATCTGTTATTGGAATGACAAGTTTGGTTCTTCCACAGCTGGAGCAAGATTTTCCAGAGTTTAATGTAGAAATGTTATATCAAAAAATAGAATCCAATTTGCAAAAAATATTTCATAGTATTGAGACAAAAACCTATATAAAAGAAGATGAATTTTTGTTTTTAGAATCATCGGTTAATGCATATATTGATGATTTAAAAAGTAGGAATATTCAAATAAGATATGATAATGTGGTATTTCATAAACATGCATTAAAGCAATATATTCGTAAAAATGGAATTGCAACTTTAATTACTTCTTCTACATTAGAATATGATTATTCAGATGGAATCCAAAAAAGCTATAAAAAACAAACAAGATATACTTGTAAGTTTGTTTATGTATATGATTATACACATATTCCAAATAAAAGTAAGGAGAAATTATTTGTATTACATTGCCCAAATTGTGGCGCTCCTTTGGATAAATTTAAAAATGGAGTATGTCGTTATTGTATGTCGCAAGTAGGCGATATGTTTTTAAAAAGTTGGAAAATGATCTCGTATCAAGATGATTATCAGTAAAGCATAAAAATAAAAAATTAAAGGAGGTATTTTTATGGGATTAATTAAAGCAGCAGTAGGTGCTATTGGAAGCACATTACATGACCAATGGAAAGAGGCAATTCGATGTGATGATTTAGGAAATGACATTTTGATGAAAAAGGTAACAACTCCAAATGGTGTTATTTCTAATGGAAGTACAGTGATTGTAGGTCCAGGTCAATGTGCGATTATTTATGATAATGGTAAAATTGTGGACGCATCAGCAGAAGAAGGTTTTTATACATTTGATTCTTCTTCTACACCATCTTTGTTTGCAGGACAATTTGGAGATACTTTTAAAGAAATGTGGCAAAGATTTACATATAATGGTGCTAGTGCAAAACAACAAGCAGTTTTCTTCTTTAATATTAAAGAGATTACAGACAATGGTTTTGGAACAAGTACTCCTGTTCCATACAAAGATTGGGGACATCCAATTATGAATGCAAGAACCAATTCATATATTGGAATGAGTGTGAAGATTAAATGTTATGGTAAATATACTTTTAAAATTAGTGATCCATTTACTTTTATGTCTGTATTTGCTGGAACTGCGGATATTTACAGGAAAGAGACTTTAACAGAACAAATTAGAACAGAAGTAGTATCTTCTTTTATCAATGTATTAAATGGTCTTTGTACAGATCAGTATAAAGTAGAAGCACTTGAAATTCCAAGTAAAACATTAGAAATTAAAAAACTAATGGATGAAAATGAATTTGATAAAAATATTAGAAATAGAGGAATTCAGTTAGTTACATTTAATGTTGAAGGTGTAAGCTTAGATGATGAATCTAACGAAAAAATCAACAAATATGAGATTGGTGGAGACGCTTATCAACAACAAGGAGAACTTGTTGGAGCTTATTCAGAAGCAATTCCAGAAGCTGCCAAAAATGAAAATGGAGCAATGAATGGCTTTATGGGAATTGGTTTAATGAATATGGCTAGTAACGGAATGGTTGGAGGAGCACAAACCAATGCTTTCCAAGGTGCTAAACCAATGCAACCTCAGTCAAATCCGGAAGAAAAACAGTCTGTAAAAGAAAATAAAAATACATGGGTATGTCCTAATTGTCAAAAAGAAGTAGATGGTAATTTCTGTTCACATTGTGGAGCGAAAAAACCAGATCAAAAATTCTGTACAAAATGTGGAAAAAAATTAAGTCCTACACATAAATTTTGTCCAGAATGTGGAACACAAGTAGATAATTCGTAAAATCATAAAATAGATATTAAGATTTTTCTTGATATCTGTTTTTTTACACATTTTCTATTTAAAAAATTATCCATCTAGTGTATAATTTCTTTAAGAATAATTGAGGTGAATTTATGGAAGTTTTAGATCATGAATGTCCTAGTTGTGGAGCCAATATCCCATTTAATCCAGATACACAAAGATGGGATTGTAAATATTGTGGTGCTTCCTATACATTAGAGGATTTTGAAAAATATGATAAAGAAATGGAAAACAATGCTAAAGAAAAAAAGCAAGCAAATGAAGACATGATAGATGAATATGCTTGTCAAAATTGTGGTGCTAAGATTGTCACAGATAAAAATACATCTGCTACTTTTTGTGTTTATTGTGGTAGTACGGCAATTATTAAAAATCGATTGCAAGGGGAATTTGCTCCTTCTAGTGTGATTCCTTTTTCGCAGAATAAACAAAGAGCGGTAGATGAATTTTATCGTTTTTCTAAGAAAAAATGGTTTGCTCCAAAAGAGTTTTGTGACAAGAAAAACATTGAAAAAGTAGAAGGAGTATACATTCCTTTCTGGATTTATGATTGTGATTCCTCTGGAAATATTGATACGACTGCTACTAGAATTACTACTTGGAGATCTGGAGATTATCGCTATACCAAAACAGATACTTTTAGATGTATTCGTGATGGAAGTATGGCTTTTGAAAAAGTACCTGTAGATGGATCTACGAAATTTCAAGATGATATTATGGATTCAATAGAACCATATGATTATACTGGAATGAAAGAATTTAACGTCTCTTATTTATCTGGCTTTTTAGCAGAAAAATATGATGTAGAAAAAGACGATGCCTTTTCAAGAGCAAAGCTTAGAATGAAAAATAGTACGATTGAAACTTTAAAAAATACAGTGTTAGGATATAACACGGTATTAGTAAATAGGGAAAATGTAGATATTACGGAATTAAAAAGTGAGTATATTTTAATGCCTGTTTGGTTATTAAATATTCAGTATCAAGATAAAAGATATACTTTTGCTATGAATGGGCAAACTGGAAAAATGGTAGGAAATGTTCCAATTAGCAAGAAGAAAGTTGCTTTATGGTCTTTACTAATTGAAGCTATTTTAGTCCTAATTGCAACTTTGATTGTGTTATTTATTTGAGGTGATTTAGTATGAAAAAAATAAGTTATAGCATATTATTGGTTCTTCTTCTGTTTGTTAGTTTTTTTCCAGTTGAAGCTTCGGCAAATACTACGCCACAAGTAGATGAAACAGAAAAAATATATGATTTTGCAGAGCTATTAACCTCACAAGAAGAAGCAGAGTTATATGAAAAAATACAAGAATTTATCACACTTTACCAAATGGATATGGTGATTGTAACGATTGATGATAATCCCAAAAGTTCTGCAAGAGACTATGCAGATGATTTTTATGATTATAATGATTTTGGAATAGGGGATACTTACGATGGACTTTTAATGTTAATTGATATGGATAATCGAGAGGTATGGATTAGTACTACAGGAAATGCAATACTCATGTATAATGATACGCGTATTGATAGAATATTGGATTATGTACAACCGAATTTAAGTGTAGAAGATTATATGGAAGCTTCAGAAGATTTTATCTATTATAGCAGTCAATATGCAAAAAAAGGATATCCAAGCGGAAATAGTGATTATATGATTAATGAAAATGGAGAGTATGTAAAAAAACCAAATGTTAGTTTTTCTAGTGTAAGTGATATATTAGGTTTTTTAGGAAAGATTGGTATCATTCCAACCATTCTTACCGTTATTATTATTTCGATTGGATGTTCTACACATAAAAGCGTACGCAAAGCTACTTCTGCTAAAAACTATTTAAAGCAAGATTCTTTTCATTTAGCGCAAAAACAAGATCTTTTCTTGCATACACATACTACCAAAACCTATATTAATACTTCCAGTGGATCAGGTGGGTCTTCAACCCATACTTCTAGCAGTGGAAGAAGCCATGGTGGTGGCGGAAGAGGCTTTTAAAAAATGATGTACTTTTTAAGTACATTATTTTTTTACATAAAAATGGGAGAAAAACTTCACAAAAGTCTAGAAATATTGTATAATAGAATTTATGAAAGTAGGTTGATAGTATGACCAAAAACATAAAGCGTATAATCGTTCCTATTATTTTAGGTGTGATGATATTAGCTATGTTTACCCTTTTTACCGTTTCAGAACGTTTTAGTAATAATGAAAATGCAGATTTAGTAATCTTTGGAGATAATATCGATACAGAGTATAAACCATTTATTCAAGATAATGGTGTGTACATTGCAGTAGATACGATATATAAAGTGATTGATGAAAATATTTTTTATGATAAATCTGCGACAAAAATTATCATTACCACTCCAACAGAAGTAATTAAATTTAAAATTGATGAAAAAGCAATGTCTAAAAATATGGAAACCATTCCAACAGAAACATGTGCTAAGAGAGAAAATGATGTTCCTTATGTAGATATTAATTTACTAAAAGATGTATATGATATCAAAATTGAATATAATGAAAAAACGAATACCATTTCTATTGATAAAAAAGATTTAGAAGATATTCCGATTAAAAATGATCGAGTACTAGTATATGCAGATATTTCTACTGATTCAGAAGTACTAGAAATTTTAAATCGAAACAATACTGTTACGCTTTATCAAGATAGCTTAAATCACAATCGTTGGTTTAAAGTAAAAACAGATTCTGGTATTGTTGGTTATATTGCAAAATCAAATATTGATGAAATGTATCTTTCAAACGAAAATGAAGAACCAACAGAGGAAGAACCTGCAGAAGAAAATGCACAAAAATATATTATGTTTTGGCAGTATGGAAGCAACTTAACCACACTTGGTGAGGAAAAAATCGAAGGAGTAAATGTTGTTTCACCAACTTGGTATGAATTAAAAGATTCTAGTGGAAATATTTCTTCTGAATTTAGTCAAAGTTATTATGATCAAGCAAAAGAATATGGTTATGAAATTTGGCCAATTATAACCAATGGAATAGATTCTACTAGTTATACTCCAGAAACCACTTCTGAAATGTTAAGTAGTGAAAAAAGTAGAGAAAACTTTATCAAAAATCTATTAAATATTGCAAAAGAAAATAAATTAGATGGTATTAACATTGATTTTGAATCTATGAAAGACAATGATACCGATCGAGATTTGTTTACACAACTGATTCGAGAGATGGCACCTATTTTTAGAAATAACGGAATTAAACTTTCTGTAGATATGTATTTTGTAAGATATATTGATAGGACAAGAGTAGGAGAAGCAGCAGATTATGTGGTATTGATGGGATATGATCAAAGAGGCGCATGGTCTACTGAGTCAGGTTCGATTGCAGAAATTAGTTGGGTAGAGGAAAATATAGAATCTCTGATCAACGATTCTAAAATTCCATCTAGTAAAATTATTTTAGGAATTCCTTTCTATACAAGACTTTGGACTGAAAAAGAAGGAGAAAAAAGTCCTACTACCAAAGTTTATACCATGAAGGATTGTCAAGAATTTCTTTTAAATAATGGACTAAGTACTGTTTTAGATGAGACTTCAGGACAAAATTATGCAGAATATACACAAGGAAGTTATACATATAAATTATGGTTAGAAGATCAAGACTCTATTAAAAAAAGAGTAGAAACCGTTAAAAAATATGATTTAGCAGGGGTAACAGCTTGGAGAAAAGGCTTTGAAACAAAAGAGACATGGCAAACAATTTATGATACATTAAATCAAGAATAAGAGGTTAAAAAATCTAGTTTAGGAGAGAGCTGAAATGTTGATTAATACGGGTGAAATTAATAAAGTTTTAGTAGAAGCAGGAACAGAGATTATTAATAGAGGAAAAAGATATTTTGAACAAGGAAAAGTAAAAAAAGCAAGTTTTGATTATGTGGATGATCAAAACTTTATAGCAAAGACCTATGTGGAGAGTACATATCTTTATGAACTAGAAGTGCAAAAGAAAATGGGAGTGCTTACTTACCATTGTAGTTGCCCATATATTTTAAAGGGAAATAAAATTTGCAAACACATTGTTGCTATGCTTTTTGATCTATATGTAAATCCAGATAGTTATTTGCATTTTGAGAAAAAAGTAGAAGCAAAGGAACTCTTTTCTTCTGATTTTGAGAAAAAAACTTTTAATTCAGTAGAAGAGAATCCAAGTG
Organism: uncultured Clostridia bacterium; assembly: GCA_944386605.1. Lineage (GTDB taxonomy): Bacteria > Bacillota > Clostridia > TANB77 > CAG-465 > CAG-465. The sequence goes on from CALXBS010000015.1 coordinate 16,263, forward strand.
CCAAAAGTATTATTTCCTATTATGAAAATTTAGAATTTGATACAAAAGAAAGTATAGGTACGATAAAACTAGTACCTGTACTTTCTGTGCTTGATTTTAAAGATCCAGATTTAGAAGTCTCTTTTCAACTTGGAAAAAATAGAATGTATATTTTAAGAGATATTTATGAGTTTAGTGACGCAGTTAAAAGTGAGTTTAGTTTGCGTTATGGAAAAGAATTAGAGTTTAAACATAGTTTAGATAATTTTGAAGAAAATTCAAAAGAATTGGTAAAATTTGTGGTAGGGAAAACTTCTGAATATAGCGATTTTTCTAGACTAGGAGTTTATAGTTTTAATTTAAATAAACGTTATAGAAGTTTTTTGAAATTACGCTATGGTGCATTAGATGAGTTCTTTGAAATTATGCAAGGAAAAGAAGTTTTCTTGGAAAATAGACAAAAATCTCAATATACTTTTAAAATAGACTTGTTAAAAGAAAATCCAAAATTACATTTTGAAATCATAGATGAAGGAGAAAAGGGGATACAAATAATTGACAAAAATCATGAATATTATCTTTTCCATGGAAAAGAATATCTTTATGTATTGCATGAAAGAAAATTATACCAAACAGATGAGGATTTCAAGAAAAAAATTTATCCCCTTTTAAAAGAATTGCAATCTAGTGATGGAAGTATTACCATTATGCCAAATGAAGCTACCAGTTTATGTTCCTATGTGGTTCCTTATTTAAAAGAAATGACAAGTGTTAAAATACCAGAAGGAATGTTAGAAAAATACAAGGCGGAAAAATTAGCTACCAAAGCTTATCTAGATATTGATGAGAATGCAAATATTATTGCAGATATTAAATTTTGCTATGGAGAAAATGAATTTAATCCATTTGCAAAAGAAGAATATTTAAGTTGTAACCGAAATTCATTAGAGGAAATGAAAATCAAAAGGTTCATTCAAAAATATCGTTTCTTAATCAATCAACAAAAAGAAAATTTATACTTAACCAATGAAGAGGACATTTATCAATTTTTAAGTAGCGGTATTCATGAATGGATGGAAAAATTTGAAGTTTTGGTAACAGAAAGATTAAAAAATAAACAAATTATGACACCTAAAACCATTACCATGGGAGTAAGAATTGAAAATGATTTTTTAGAAATGGATTTTGAAAATCTAGGTGTGGATGAAAGTGAATTAAGAGAAATTTTTAAAAGATACCAATTAAAAAAGAAGTATTATCGTTTAAAAGATGGAAGTTACATTAATCTTGATTCTTCTGGGATTGATATGCTTGCACAAATTTCAGATAAATTTAATTTGTCTGAAAAAGAAATGATACAAGGAAATGTTAAATTACCAAAATATAGGGCGATTTATTTAGATTCTTTACTAAAGGAAAATGAAAATATTATTTTAAAAAGAGATCATAGTTTTAAAGAGATGATTCATCATTTAAAAGATGTAGATGAAACAGATTTTACCATTCCTGCAAGTTTACAAACAGTATTAAGATCTTATCAAAAAAGAGGCTTTTGTTGGTTAAAAACATTAGCAAAATACCAGTTTGGTGGAATACTTGCAGATGATATGGGACTTGGTAAAACGTTACAAATTATTTCTATTTTAGTAGATGAACGTAAAAAAACTGGAAAAACTTCCTTGATTGTATGTCCTAGTTCTTTGTATATTAACTGGGAAAGAGAAATGAAGAAGTTTTCACCTAGTATGAAGATTCTAGTTGTTTCAGGAACTGCCGAACAACGTGAGAATGCGATTAAAACAATGGAACAATATGATGCCGTCATTACTTCTTATGATTTGCTAAAACGTGATGTAGAGCATTACAAAAATTTTCTTTTTAAATATGTGATTGCAGATGAGGCACAATATATTAAAAATAATAATACCAAAAATGCAAAAGCTTTAAAAAAATTAAAAAGTGAAGTGCGTTTTGCCTTAACAGGAACCCCTATTGAAAATTCACTTGCAGAGTTATGGTCTATTTTTGATTTTATTATGCCAGGTTATTTATTTAGTTACCGAAAATTTAAAGAAGAATATGAAATGAAAATCATTAAAGAAAATGATACACAAACCATGGAAAAATTAAAGAAACTAGTTGCTCCTTTTATTTTAAGGCGTATTAAAAAAGAAGTACTAAAAGAGCTTCCTGAAAAAACCGAAACAATTATGTATAGTAAGATGAATGAAGAGCAAAATAAAATATATAATGCATTTTTGTTAAGTATTAAAGAACAAATGGAGCAAGAGATTAAGCAAAATGGTTTTCAAAAGAGTAGGATGAAAATCCTTGCTTTGATGACAAGATTAAGACAGATTTGTTGTCATCCATCACTTTGTGTAGAAAATTATCATGGAGATTCTTCAAAATTAGAACAGTGTATTGAGTTAATAGAGGGAGCTATTTCAGCCGGTCATAAGATTTTGCTATTTTCTGGATTTACTTCTATGTTTCCAATCATGATCAAAGAATTTGAAAAAAGAAAAATACGTTATTTGATACTAACAGGACAAACCAAAGTAGATTCTAGAATTGAAATGGTAGATGAATTTAACAAAGAAGAAGAAATAAAAGTATTTTTGATTTCTTTAAAAGCAGGAGGAACAGGGCTTAATTTAACAGGAGCAGATATTGTAATTCATTATGATCCTTGGTGGAATTTATCTGCACAAAATCAAGCAACCGATCGTGCATACCGTATTGGTCAAAGAAATAATGTACAGGTATTTAAATTAATTACAGAAAATAGTATTGAAGAAAAGATTCAAAAATTACAGGATAAGAAAAGAAGCTTAAGTGATTCTATTATTCAAGAAGGAGAAACCTTTATTAGTCAAATGACAGAAAAAGAAATATTAGAATTATTTGAAGAATAGGGGAAAAGATAAAATAATCAAAAAAAAGAAAAGTAAAGTAAAAAAATATAAAAAATAAAGTAACAAAAAAGAACAGTAAAAAAGAAAACAAAAAAGAAAAAATCATTGAATTTACAATTTGTATTTTCAATGATTTTTTTGTTTCATTCCTTTTATTTTGTATTGTTATAAGCTTCCTAGTGCAAGAAATACACCATAAGCAGAATTTGCTAAAGTAACAAGTAGGAAAATAATTGATAAAATAAGACCTGCCATATTAAAGCCATTTTTTTGTGTTTTTCTAGAAATAGCACCAAATACAATTCCTAAGATGGTTACAGGATAACCAACAAGTGGTAGTAACCATGCGATAATACCACATAAACCTAAAACAAAAGAGGCAATAGCCATAGAGTTAGGCTTGTTTTGATTGTTTGCATTTTCTTCCATTTTTTTCACCTCCAGGAAGTATGTTACCACTAGTATACCTTATTTTGAAAAGAAAAGCAATAAAAAACACAGGGCTATTTGTTAAAAAAGCCCTGGTTCCATGTTGTGTAGAAATTGAATGAGATGGAATTTTTGTGCTGGCCACATCAAGAACATAAGAATAAATGCGACCCAGAACATGATTTTTACAACCATCTTTAACCATTTTTTGTTCGTATTGGGGACTATATGGAAAAGAATGGCTGTTGAAAATAAATAGAAGTAGATAATTCCTGCGCTGATCATGTCTGTCCCTCCTTAAAAATAAAATTATTTATTTTTTTTAATTCCTATACAATTATTATACCATTTTTTCGCAATAAAATCAATGATCAAGGCAGTAACATAATTCTTGTAAAATAGCTAAAAAAATTAACTTTAATTCTACCTTTTTCTACAAAACTTTTTTCTTATCTATTGTAAACTTAAATACAAATAAGAGGTGATCGTTTTGTTAGAAAATATACTCAGTGTTTTGCCTGAAACCATTGCGCAAGAAATCCGAAGAATGAATACCAGTCGAGGAATTAATGAGATTCGTTTAAGAGTTGGAAAAAGAGTTACCATTATTTCGTCTGATATGGAATTAAGTCTTAGCAGTGTTGTATCATTAAGTGATTTATTAGATATTTTGGTAAAAGTGTCTAAAAATTCCATTTATGCTATTCAAAATGAAATTAATAATGGATTTGTGGTTATTCGTGGGGGTCATCGAATAGGAATTTGTGGCGAAGTGGTTATGCAGGATGGAAAAATTAAAAATATCAAGAATATTAATAGTATGAATATTCGTGTTGCACGAGAAATTATTGGAAGTGCAGATAAAATTATTCCTTATTTAATCAATGGAAATGGCATTAAAAATGCTTTGATTGTGTCTCCTCCTGGATGTGGAAAAACTACCATTTTACGTGATTTGGTTAGACAAGTTAGTAATGGTGTTTCTTTACTTGGATTAAAAGGAGAAAATGTGGGACTAGTAGATGAAAGAGGTGAAATTGCGTCTGTTGCATATGGGATTCCTAATTTAGATGTTGGAAAAAGAACGGATATCTTATCCAATGTACCGAAAAGTATTGGGATAGAAATGATGGTAAGAAGTATGGGGATTTCTGTGATTGCAACGGATGAAATTGGTTCGAAGGCTGATATAGAAGCAATTAAATATGCAAGTTTAAGTGGTGTACATATGATATTTACTATGCATGGTTCGTCTTTTTTAGATATTAAGAAAAAAGCAGGAATGAAGGAATTGCTGGAGGAAGGAATCTTTGATGTGATGATTTTGCTTTCTAATAAAAACGGCCCTGGTACGATAGAGTTAATTGAAAATGCGACTACTTTAATAAGGGAGGTTATTTAAAGGATGGAGTTAATACTAAAGTTGGTAATTTGTGCGGGTATTATTGGTTTAACCACTTATTTAGGGATTTTAAAGTCCAATGGACTTCGTGATAGAGAATATATTTTGCAAGATATGATTACATTTTTAAATTTAGTGGAAAATGATATTCGCTATATGATGAATATTTTGCCTAATGCTTATGAAATGGCTAGACAAAAGCTAAATACAAAGTTAAAAATTGCAATTGGGAAGATTGTTGTAGATATGATTAATTTTAATAGCTATACGATGATAGAACAAAGTATTGAACACAATATAGCAGAGATTACAGAATTAACAGATTATGATAAAGAAATTATGGTATCGACTTTAAAAAATTTGGGAAGGAGTGATTTGGATTCACAGATAAATATTATTCATAATAGTATATCTATTTTAAATAATCAGTTAAAAGAGGCAAATGATCAAAAACTAAAAAATTCAAAGTTATATAGGACAATTGGAATCATTAGCGGACTTTTAATTGTTATTGTGATTATATAATAAGAGGTGAGTGAAAACGATGGATATTGATTTATTATTCAAAATAGCAGGTATTGGAATTTTGGTTGCAGTATTAAATCAGGTGCTAAGTAAGGCGGGGAGAGAAGATCAAGCGATGATGACTACTTTAACAGGACTAATTATTGTACTAATGTTAGTCATATCGCAAATTAGTAATTTATTTGAAACGGTACGAACGGTTTTTAAATTGTAGGTGATCATATGGATATATTTAAATTATTAGGATTTGCCGTGATCGCTACTGTTTTAATTGTTGTAATAAAAGAGCAAAGAAAAGAGATTGCACTCATTCTTTCTGTGTTTACTGCAATAGCAATTATAGCATATGCAATGACACAAATGTCGGGTGTGATTACCATGCTAGAAAGTTTGATTGAAAAATCGGGGATTAGCAAGGATTTTATGCTTATTATTTTTAAAGTAATTGGTATTGCTTATTTAGTGGAGTTTGGAAAGAATATTTGTATGGACGCAGGACAAAGTGCTATTGCAACCAAGCTTGAAATGGCGGGAAAAGTGATGATAGTTGTATTGTCGGTTCCTTTGATTAATGCTTTGTTATCGGTTATTGCAGGAATGGTATAGCCTATGAAGAAAAAGATTTTTGTTATTTTATGGGTTACAATTTCTCTTTTGTGTCACACGGTTTGTATAGCAGAAGAAAATGATATTGTAAAAGATACTTTAAATGAAGGACTAGGGTTTGATGAATATCTTTCTAGTATGGAAAGTTATATACAAGAAAGTGGTTTAGAAGATATTGATATAGCAAGTATGGCGGAGGATTTGGTATCTGATAAGGGAGTAGATTATCAAAATCTTTTAGTAAAAGTCATTTCATTTTTTTCTAAAGAACTCTTAAGCACGTTAAAAAGTGCTGGAAGTATTTTTATGATACTTATCATTATTTCTCTTCTTTCTGCACTAGATTTAGAAAATAAAGGAGATATTACCAAGATTGCACAGTTTGTTTGTTTTATTACAATTGCAACAATTACATTAGTAAATTTTATGGAAATTATGCAGATGTTTAAAAATGTTGTTTCCGTTCTTACGACGATTATGCAAATTGTATCCCCTTTTTTAATGTCATTACTTATTGCTACAGGTGCTATTACGACTACTGGTATGATTCAACCATTATTACTATTTTTAGCAAGTTTTATAGGGTTTTTAGTAAATTATGTGATTTTTTCATTGTTTACCATATCGGTTATTTTTAATATTATTAGTACGATTTCTGAAAATACCAAATTTCATAAAATGTCAAAATTTTTTAATAGTGCTGCTATTTGGATAGTAGGAGTATGTTTAACGTTATTTTTAGGAGTCTTGTCTATGGAAGGATCGATTTCCTCATCAGTAGATTCGTTAGCGGTTAAAACAACACAAAGTGCTGTCTCTAATTTTGTTCCTGTGGTTGGTAAGTTTTTTTCGGATAGTTTTGAAACAGTCGTAGGAGCTACAAAAATTATTGGAAAAGTTGGGGGAAATATAGGGATAATTGCTATTGTATTAGTATCCTCTGTTCCAATTTTAAAAATTTTATCAATTGTTTGTGTGTATAAATTATTGGTAGCTTTAGCAGAACCAATTTGTCATGACGAGGGAATGATGAAGTATTTAGATCATTTTGCCAATTTGTATAAAAATTTGTTAGGTATTTTGATTGGTATTGTTATTTTGTTTGTAATATCCAGTGGTATTACCTTAAATTTAGTTTCTATGGTTATAAAATAATGGAGGGAGATAAATGATAGAAGGGTTTAATGTATGGATTACATCCATGATCGGAATGGGAATACTCATTTTGCTCATTCAGTTAATTGTGCCTAAGAGTAATTTAAAAAAATATATTTATTCACTAATTGGAGTTTTAAGTATTTTAGTAATTGTCTCTCCTGTTTTAAAAATATTAGAAAGTGATACAGTAGAGCAGGGAGTTAAACAGGTTTTAAATGATGTGTCTAATATGGATTCTAATAATGATGTAAAGACAAATAAGCTAGAAACTTTAAATCAAGAAGCTGTTAAGTTAAGTTTTTTGCAAAAGTTAGAACAAGATATGTTGCAAAAACTAGAGCAAAAAGGTGTTAAGGTAAAAGATTTAGAGGTAACGCTAGATGATGAGTATAATATTGATAAGGTAAGTATTGAAGTAGATTCTTATGAAGGTGAAATTTTAAATGAAGTTGGAGTAAAGGATGTATTAAAAACAGAGTATGATATTCCTATTAGTAATATTAATGTGAGGTGAGTATATGAATTATTTGGAAACATTAAAAAATATTGCAAAGGATAAGAAGAAAAGAAATGAAAATATTATTTTATTAATTGTTTTGTTGATTGTTCTTTTGATTGCTATGAATGTTATATTTTCTGATTCAAATAAAAATAGGAATACTAGTAGTGCACAGGAGAATATAAATAGTAGTGTAGAAGAAACCAATTTAAATGATGATTTAGAAAGAAAACTGGAAGTGATTCTTTCACAAATTTCTGGAATTAGTGATGTATCGGTTGTTCTTACTTATTCGAAAGAGTCTAAGCAAAACGTTGTGTACAATACAAAAGAAGAAAAAAGTGATACCGATTCTAGTTATGAAAAATCTGTTGCATATAATGAACAAAATGGAGATAAAACAGCAATTATAGAAAGCGTTGAATTACCTAGTGTAGAAGGGGCAATCGTGGTAGCAAAAGGTGCAAGTAGTGTCGATGTAAGATCAAAGGTTGCCAATGCAATTGCCAATGTATTAAATGTACCAGTGTATAAAGTGCAAGTATTTGAGAAAGAAAGTTAGGTGAGATTTATGAATTTTGCAAAAAGAGGCATGCTTGCTTTATTATCTTTTTGTGTGATGTTAAGCGTGGTAGCATATATCAATTATAAATATGATCCAGAGCGAGAAAAAGATTTAGGGCAAACGGTTTATGTAAATTCTAATCAAGATGTTAACATTTATGAAGAGGAAAAAAAGGAACAAGAAGAAGATAGTCTTGCAGTTTTTCGCTATGATCGTGATAATATGTTTTCAGAATTGATGGAAACGTATAATAATATTATTAATAATGACAATACGAGTGTAGAAAGTGTCAATGAATATCAAAATAAACTGGATCAATTGGTAGAAAAAAAGACGTTGTTAAATATGGTGGAAAATGTGATTAAATCAAAAGGAATTGAAGATGTTGTCATCATTCCAACTAATAATGATAATTTAAATATTGTCATAAAATCAGAAGAAGAATTGGAATTAGATATGATTGCAAAAATTCAGCAAATTGTGGTAGATCAGTTGGGAGTAGAGGCAAGCAAATTAAGTATAACTAGAACTAAGTAGTCAAAAGAGGCTACTTTTTTTGATAAAAATACATTGAAAAAGCAAAAAGAGAATGTTAGTATGCAGATGTAATAGGAATATTGCAAAAAATATAAAAAGTTTATGTTAACAAAAAACTTTGAAAGTATGATTGGACTACACACACACACACACACACACAACATAGTTTTAAAAACACTCCAAAAAACTATGGTGTAGTCTGATTGTATAAAAAAGAATAAATAACATAAAAATGCAAAAACTAAAGAAAAAGTAAAGGAGGAAAAAGGCATGCAAAAGCAGGAAAAAGAAGTAAAAAATTTAAAAGAAAACAAGAAAAAACATAAAAGAAAAGTATCTATATTTACTATATTTTTATGGCTATTTTTGATTGCAACTATGTCTACTATTACGATAGGATCACTTAACCAAAAGAATGCAATAGAAATAACGGATAACAACTGGAATATACAACTTGTGATGTATGATAGAAGTAGTGATACACCCGATCAAGCCATTACAGATTTTACTTGGAATGCTACTAATGAAGATGAGACAAGACAATTAACTATGCAAATAAATTATGCATGTACAACCGGAAAAGAATATCAACCAGGAGAAATTGTAATAGAAATACCCGGAATAGATAAGGATAATTTTAGTGAATATTGGAGAAATTTGTCTCAGTCAAATACAAATTCTTATGAAAAATGGTTAGCAAATAACGTAGTTGTAGCAGCAGATAAAGTGAATAGTAGTAATAAACAATATGATTGGAGTTATGTGTACGATGAAGAAAATAATATGTATACTTTTACAAATAATATGGTAATTGTACAGAACGAACATTTTGAAGGAACCATACAAATTGTGTATAATTTATTACCGAGATTTAGAATACAAACAGATTTAGAGTTTCAGGCAAAAATAAAAGAAAATATACAAGCAGAAGAGATTATAGCAATGGAATCCAATATATGTAATTTTCATTATATAGGTACAGGAATAAATTATACTTTAAAAATAGGGTCAGAAGTAGCACCTAAAACAGACTATACTAAAATAGAAGATATATTAGATGATTATTATTGGGTAAAGTATTATTTTCAAGCAAATAGAAATGATGGTACTATAGAAGCTTATGATGAAAATAATGATAGAATAAATAATGAATTGTATCAACATAATTATTTATGTCTAAAAGAAATATTACCAGAAGGATGTGTATTATATTCTGAAAATTTAAATAAGATAGAGCCACAAGAAGATAATACATATTATTATTTAGTAGCGTCTGATAGGATTGATTATTTTGGATACAGAACAAATTATTATGTAGGATATCCAAAAAGTCAATATAATGAAGGAGATATTGCCCAAAATACTGCTGAGATATGGGGAAGATATGAAGATGAAAACGAAATGCAGAAATTAGCTGAGGCGACTAAATCTGTAAGTTTAGTACAATTTGATTTTGAATATAAAGGTAATTTGTATAATATTAGTAAAACAACAAGTAGTTCAAATAGTAACATTTATTTAAATAAAATAAAATCAGAAGAAGGGCTAGAACTTGGATGGTGGTTACAAACTAGTGCATTTTATACAGATAGTATAATGGATGTAGAAATAGGAGATGATCTGTTATATATTCCAAGAGAAAATGGAGAAATAACAAAATTAGAAGATGATGAGTATCATTTTACTGAAATAAGGATACCAGTATTTTATACATATAATAAATATAATGGAAAAGAAGGAGAAAAACTGATAGGCTATGAATGGGAGTTACAAGTAAGATATAAAAATACAAGCGAGTATATAACATATAAGACAGGGATAACAGGAGAAGGGGAGAGTTTTTTTAATGTTCAGAATAAATATAATGATTATATAAAATTTGATAGTGAAGATATAGTGGGAGTAAAAGTTATCGTAAAAAATTTAGATAAAACGTTATATAATATAAATGATAAGATGGGAGTGGAAATTAATATTTACTCTCAAAATTGTACAAGTGGAGAAATATACAATTTTGATTATTTACAGGTATATCATAAAGATGAAGAAGGAAATAGAACATTAGTAAATGAACCAACATTAGATAGTTATACTACTCCGTCAACATTAAAGATAGCAGAATATGATCAAACAACTTATGGAACATATATGCAAAGAGGTTTTGAAAGTGAAAGGATATCAGAAGGCTATTTTCACTTATATGCTAGAAAAAGAGTGGGAGGATTACAAAATAATGTAGGAGAAGAAAAATATACATTCTATTATAATTTAATAAATGCATTAGAATTGGAATATTATGAAGTAAATAAAGATGTCATTATAAAAACATATGATATATTACCAGAAGAGATATATTTAAATTATAATGAAGAAGAAATTTTAAACAATATAACGTTATTTGATTATTCTGTATATAAAAATTTAAAATTAAAAGATGGAACTATTTTTGAAACTAAAGAAGATTTTAAAAATTATATAAGAGAACATACACAAGTAGAAATAGATTATAACTATAAAGATAGTGGAAGAACAAGAATAAGTATTATAACAAATTTAAATGAAATAGATTGGAGCTATTATTCTTTGAATAAGATAAATAGTGATTATTTTTATATAGGTATTAAGCTAGAGGCTGAAATACCATATGACAATATACTGGAATATGGAACAAGTTATAAAAATTATGTATACAGTATGTGGAATAATCAAGAATATAGTTATGCTCGTTCGTTCTTTGATAATGGAAGATATGATAGTATAGCCACTGACATTGATCAAGATGGAGACGTAGAAGAGAGGGTGGCTTATGAGGAGAATATTTTAAACATAACGCATGCAGTATCGTCACAACAAGCTGTTATCAAGCAAGTAAGAACTGATTTAACACAAGGAAGATATGTAGAAGGAACTGCAGAGGTAAGTGCTGGTGAAGAGTATGATTACAAATTACGTGTAACCACAGGAGCAAATAGTATCAAAGATTTAATACTTTATGATAATATAGAAACAATTACAGATGAAAATGGAGCAGATATAAGTACTGGTTGGAAAGGAAGCTTTTTAGGAGTAGATACCAGTTATGCAGAGTCAAAAGGGTATGCACCAAAAGTATATTATTCAACAGAAGTAAATCTAGGAAAGTTAACAGAAGTACCAGATAAATGGAAGGTATTAGATGATAGTGTAGATAAAAGTACCGTAAAATCAATCTGTGTAGATTTAAGATATAATGCAGATGGTGGAGAAATGGAGCTTACACCAAACAATGTTGTGTTTGTTTTGGTAAAAATGCAAGCACCAGATGATAAAACACTTATGACATCGGCAAATAATATGTTCTGGACAAATTGGAGAGCGATTGATCCATTAGGTACAGTGATAGATAATGTAGAAGGAATTTATTCAAATCAAGTAAATGTAGAAATATATAAATTAGATGTAGTAAAAGAAATCAGTGGAAAAAAAATATGGGAAGATAATGAAAATGAATTAGGTTTAAGACCAACAAGTATTATCGTAAAATTAATGCAAGATGGAACAGAATATGCAAGAAAAACAGTAACAGAAACTGATAGTTGGAGTTATACATTTGAGAATGTACCGGTATATAGAGATAATGCTGGAAATGAATTTGTATATACAATTGAAGAAGAAGCAGTAACAAATTACAAAACTGAGATAAGTGGAAATGATATAACAAATAAAGTAGATAAAACGGAAATAGAAGTAGAAAAGAAATGGATAGGAGATGAAGGAAGTAGTAGAAGACCAGAGAAAGTAACAATACAGCTAAAGAAAGGTGGAGTGTTACTAGAAGAAAAAGAAGCAAATGAATCCAACAATTGGAAAGTAACCTTTAGTAATTTAGATAAGTATGATGATAATGGAGATGAAATTGTATATACAGTAGATGAGAAAGAAGATTTAGAATTCTATACGAAAGCAGTAGTAGGAAATGTGATCACAAATACATTTACAGTACCAGATGATAAGATACAAATAACCGGAATAAAGAGTTGGAATGATAATAATAACGAAGCAGGAAAACGTCCAAGTAGTATAACTTTACAAGTAAAAAATGGAGAAAATGTTGTAGCAGAACAAGAAGTAAGTGAGACAACAAATTGGCAATATACATTTGAATTACCAAAGTATGATAGTTTAG
>CALXBS010000016.1 GCA_944386605.1 uncultured Clostridia bacterium
TGTAGTAAAACCATTTAGTCCAAAAGAATTGATGGCAAGAATAACTGCTATTTTAAAGCGTTCTCAAAATTCTTCACAAGAGGAAGAAAAAGAAGGAAAATATGTATTTGATGGTCTTGTTATTGATACACTTGCAAGAAATGTTTATGTGGATGGGGAGAAAAAAGAGTTAACACCAAAAGAATATGAATTGTTACAATATTTGGTGATTAACAAAAATATTGCCTTATCAAGAGAGAAAATCTTAAACGAGGTTTGGGGATATGATTTTTATGGAGAAGATAGAACTGTAGATACACATGTTAAAATGTTAAGAAATAGTTTAGGAAAATATAGGGATAAAATAGTGACTGTAAGAGGAATGGGGTATAAATTTGAAGACTAAAGAAGTAACAACACTTACTTTTAAGTTATGGTTATATTTTATTGTATTTGCCGTTGCTCTTTTTGTTATTTTATGGTTTATGCAAGTTATTTTTTTACAAAGTTATTATAGTTCCATGAAAAAAGGAGAAGTTATTAAGCTCGCAGATGATATTGAAGAAGCATATAAGAGTGGAGAATATAAGGATTTAGTGGATACCATAGCATATCGTAATTCTACAACTATTTTCTTAATTGATTTAACGGGAGATTTAATTTATACTTCTAACCAAACACAAAACAATTTAAATGATTTTAATCAAAAGTTAACAGAAATACCGGAAAGACATATTGCAATTGATACTACAGGAATTGTTGATGAAATATTAGAGAGTCCGAATAAAAAAATTAGTTATAATTTACAAGTAGAAAAATTTAAAACAGAAGTATTTATTTATGGAAAATTAATTCCAAATACAGATGCATGTTTGGTAATGGCAATTTCAATTGACCCTGTAGATGCAACGACATCTGTATTACAAAACCAGTTAGTTTATATAACGATTATTGCACTTTTCATTTCTTCTATTATTTCGTTTTTCTTTTCAAAAAGAATTTCTGGCCCTATTTCTAAAATGACAGATAACGCTAAAAAATTAGCACAAGGAAATTATGATGTAGTATTTGAAAAGGCTGGATATCAAGAAATTGATGATTTGGCGGAAACATTAAATTACATGACAAGTGAACTAGCACGAACGGATAAAATCAAAAAAGAATTAATTGCCAATGTATCTCATGATTTAAAAACCCCTCTTACCATGATTAAAGCATATTCTGAAATGATTAGGGATTTATCAGGAGATAATAAACAAAAAAGAGAAGAACATTTAAAAGTTATTATTGATGAAACAGATCGTTTAACCAGACTTGTAAATGATATGATGGATTTATCAAAAATAGAATCCGGTGTTACTCAAATTCAAAAAGAAATTTTTCTTTTTACAGAAGTATTGGAAAAAATGATTCAAAATTTTAGAGCAATTTATGAAAATAATCATTGTAAAATTTTGTTAGATGTACCAGATGAGTTATATGTATTAGCAGATAAGACAAAAATAGAGCAAGTATTGTTTAATTTGATTAATAATGCAATTAGTCATAGTGAAATAGAAAATAAAGAGATTATTGTAAAAGTAACAGCAAATTATAAAAGAGTAAAAGTACAAATTATTGATAATGGTGTTGGAATTCCCAAAGAAGAATTACAACATATTTGGGATCGTTATTATAAAGCAAGTAAATCTTTTAAAAGATCTAGTACAGGAAGTGGTCTTGGTCTTTCTATTGTAAAAAATATTTTAACAAGACATGGTTTTAATTTTGGTGTTCAAAGTACGGTAGGAAAAGGCTCTTGCTTTTGGTTTGAAATGGATAGAGCAAGTAAAAGGGATATCAAATTAAAAGAAGAAAAAGAGAAGAAAAAAGAATAGTTTTACTACTTTTTAACTTTTTTAACATCTTTTGTTCACAAATAGTGGATATAATAAGGATGAAATCATACAATAATTCATTTTTTGATCTCTAACTAGTTAGAATTGTTGTAGAAAAACTTCATATGATTTTTACTAGCCTATCATTGAATTATCACAATTGATAGATATAATAAAGTCATATTAAGGGAGAGGGGTGAGAGTAGTAAAGAAAAAACACATACAAAAGATAATACATTTGTATGAATAACACAAATAAGACGACAATATAGATTGAATATAAAAATAAAGAAGAAAGAGGGTGGTCTATGTCCCATCAATATTTAAGTTATCCATAATTTTTAATTAAAAGCAATTCCTATACATAAAATAGATAAAGGCTTTTTATAAGCCAGTACGGAGATAAAAAAATAAGATTTGAAAAAATAGGCTTTTTCATATATAAACTTGATTTTTTAATAGAGAAAAGAGATAAGCAATCGTGGCTTATCTCTTTTTGCACATTTTTTTGAAATTTTAATATACTATAGTAGCATGAAAATGCTAAAGGAGGGTATTCGTATGTGTTGGGGACATAATCAAAATAATTCTAATTGTTGTTGTAAACCATGTTGTAATAAACCAAACATGAATCAAAATTGTTGTTGTTGTTGTCAGAAAAAACCAGAAATGGTATGTTTAAAATGCGTTTGTGAAGAAATGCCAATGCAACATAACAATATGAATTCATGTTGTTCTAATTCTTTTATGAATTGTTAATTAGAAAAGCTATTTAGCTTTTCTTACATATCACATACCAAATATCCTTAGAATTTGTATGAAAAAGCCTTGTAAAAAAGGAGCTGTATATCGAGCTTTTACACGAGGCTTTTCTACAGTTTTGATATAAATTTTTATAATAGAGTTAAAATGTTTAGATTCTAAAAGATTCCAAATTTTTTCTTCTTGCTTTTTTAATTGGTTTAATTGGTTTTTAAAGTAAGATTTCTTTTCCATCCAATCATATTTTTTTAAATAGCTATTTTTATTAAATCCAGTAGCATAAGCACCTGGTTCTATCATACAAACTTCGACATGATAGTTTAGTAGTTTTAATTCGAAACGTAAGGCACTTACAAAACTTTCTATAGAAAATTTGGTCATAGAGTAGGGACCCATAAAGGGCATAGAAACTCTTCCAAGTAAAGAAGATAGAACAATGATTCTTCCATTTTGTTGTTGAATCATTTTTTCAAGTGCAATTTGTATCAATTGAATATTGCAAAACACATTTGTTTCAAAAATATCTTTTAAAGAATCGATACTAATTTCTGCAATAGAGCCAGAAATACTAATCCCAGCATTGCTAATCAAAGTATCAAAATCTAATTTTCTTATTTTCTCACGATCTTCTTGTAATAAAATATCTAATTTAAAAGCATGGAGTAAAAGATGCTCTTTTTTTGCAATTTGATTTAATTCTTGACTTTCTATTTCAAAATGAGTGGTTGCATAGACAATATGACCACGTTTTGCAAGTGCAATAGCAGCCATTTTGCCAAGGCCTGTTCCACAACCGGTTATAAGGACTTTTTTCTTTTGCATAAAATCACCTATGATTAGTATGTGTTAATAAAAATTTGTTATAAGTAAAAGAAAAAAATAAATTGTCGATTTGTGTTGTATGATTACATTGATTTGCCCTGTTTTTTTCTTGACTTATTTTTCAAATTAAAGTATAATTATGTTTGTAAAAAAAGGAGGACTTATCATGAGTGTATCAAAAGAAGAAGTAAAATATATTGCACGACTTTCAAAATTATATTTAACAGAAGAAGAATTGGAAAAAAATACACATGATTTATCAAGTATTATTGATTTTGCTAATGAATTATCTAGTATTTGTGTTGATAATGTAAAACCTACTGCACATATATTGGATATTCAAAATGTATTTAGAAAAGATGAAGTAGAACCTTCTTATGAGAGGGAGAAAATATTACAAAATGCACCTACTAAAGACGCTGGTTGTATTACTGTGCCAAAAGTAGTAGAATAGGAGGAAATTATGGAATTATATCGTTTTACTTTAACGGAAATAGCTAAAAAAATTAAAAATAAAGAAGTAACCATTCATGAAGTATTAGATAGTGTTTTTAGTAGAATTGAGGAAGTAGAACCTCAAATAGCTGCTTATATTACTTTAATGCGTAAAGAAGCTTATGAAAGAGCAGATTACTTACAGAAAAAATTAGATCAAGGAGAAGATATCGGCGTGCTAGGAGGAGTTCCTATTGCGATTAAAGACAATATTTGTACAAGTGGAGTGAAAACAACTTGTGCTTCTAGGATGTTAGAAAATTTTGTACCTGTTTATGATGCAACCGTTATTAAAAATTTAGAAGAAGCAGGTGCGATTTTCATTGGAAAAACCAATATGGATGAGTTTGCTATGGGTTCTTCAACAGAATCTTCTTATATGAAAAAAACTAAAAATCCTTGGGATTTGGAAAAAGTACCTGGGGGTTCTAGTGGTGGAAGTGCAGCTGCAATTGCTAGCGATATGGCTTTTGCTGCATTAGGATCAGATACAGGAGGATCTATTAGACAACCTGCCTCTTATTGTTCTGTTGTTGGATTAAAACCTACCTATGGTTTGGTATCTAGATTTGGTCTAATTGCCTTTGCATCTTCTTTGGATCAAATAGGCCCTTTTGCAAAGACAGTAGAAGATACGGCTTTAATGTTAAATGTCATTGCAGGGCATGATAAAAAGGATACTACCTCTGCACCTATTGAAAAAAAGGATTATACAAAGGCTTTACAAAATACAGTGAAAGGTCTTACCATTGGAATTCCTACGGAATTTGTAAAAGAAGGAATTCACGAAGATGTAAAGCAAGCTTATGATCAAGCAATAGAAACTTTTAAAGACTTAGGAGCAACGATAAAAGAGATTCAGTTAGATTATATTAAATATTCTCTTGCTACTTATTATATTATTGCTACTGCAGAAGCTTCTTCAAATTTAGGAAGATATGATGGAATTCGTTATGGTCATAGAGCAAGCGATTTTAAAGATATAGATGATTTATATTGTAAATCAAGATCAGAAGGATTTGGAGCAGAAGTAAAAAGAAGAATTATGCTAGGTACTTATGTACTTTCTGCTGGTTATTATGATGCATATTATAAACGTGCACAACAAGTAAGAACTTTAATTATTGAAAATTTCAAAAAAGCTTTTGAAACTTGTGACGTTATTTTAATGCCAACAGCTCCTAAAACTGCATTTCGTTTTGGAGAAAAAACAGAAAATCCACTAGAAATGTATTTAGAAGATATTTATACAGTGCCTGTGAATATAGCAGGACTTCCAGCAATTTCAATTCCTGGTGGTTTTGATCATGAGGGTATGCCAATTGGTATTCAGTTAATTGGAAATGCTTTTGGTGAAGAAACTTTGTTACAAATTGCTTATACATTTGAACAAAATACGAATTACCATGAAAGAAAACCTAATAAAATATAAAAAAGGAGAAGAGAAAAATGAGAGAAGATTATGAAGTAATTATTGGGTTAGAAGTACACGCAGAACTTGCTACTCATACAAAAATATATTGCAATTGTACAACAGAATTTGGATCAGATCCTAATACACATTGTTGCCCTATTTGTACCGGTATGCCAGGAACATTACCTGTACTAAATGAAAAAGTGGTAGAATATGCGGTAAAAGCGGGTCTTGCTACCAATTGTGAGATTGCTAGATTTTCTAAACAAGACAGAAAAAATTATTTTTATCCTGATTTGCCAAAAGCTTATCAAATTTCTCAATATGATTTACCTTTATGTAAAGATGGGCATATGGATGTGACAGTAGAAGGGAAACAAGGAAATTACAAAAAAAGAATTGGTATTACAAGAATTCATATTGAAGAAGACGCTGCTAAGCTTATTCATGATGCTTATACCGGAGATACTTTGGTAGATATGAATCGTTGTGCGGTTCCTTTGATAGAGATTGTATCTGAGCCAGATATGAGAAGTGCAGAGGAAGCCGTTGCCTATATGCAAACACTAAAATCTATTTTAGAATATTTAGAAGTAAGTGATTGTAAAATGCAAGAAGGTTCTTTAAGATGTGATGTTAATTTGTCTGTAAGAAAAAAAGGAGAAACAAAGTTTGGTACAAGAACAGAAACTAAAAATTTAAATTCTTTCAGAGCGATCTATAATTTAATTGAATTTGAGGCAAATAGACAAATCGAAGAATTAGAAAAAGGTGGCGTTATTTACCAGGAAACAAGAAGATTTGATGATGTAAAAGGAATTGGATATGCTATGCGTTCAAAAGAGGATGCAAATGACTATCGTTATTTCCCAGAACCAGATTTAGCACCTATTGTTTTAAGCGAAGAATATATTGCAGATATTCAAAATCATCTTCCAGAAATGCCTCATATTAAAAAAGAAAGATATGTACAAATGTATGAATTGCCAGAATATGACGCAGAACAGTTAACAAATTCTAAAAAAATTGCTAACTTTTTTGAGGAAACGATTACTCATTGGAATAATCCAAAGGCTATTGCAAACTGGATTATGGGAGATATTTTTAGAAAATTAAATGAAGCAGAGATAGAGATTGATGCTTGTCCGATAAAACCGAAAGATATGGCTAAGTTAGTAGAATTATTAGATAAAGGTGTGATTAGCTCTAAAATTGCAAAACAAGTTTTTGAAGAGATGTTTGAAAGTGGAAAATCTCCTGAAAAAATTGTAGAGGAAAAAGGGCTTGTTCAAATTTCTGATGAAAGTGCTATTAAAGAAATTGTTACAAAAGTTGTGGAAAATAATCCACAATCTGTTGTAGATTATAAAGCGGGAAAAGATAGAGCATTAGGATTTTTAGTAGGGCAAGTAATGAAAGAAACAAAGGGAAAAGCAAATCCTAAAATGGTAAATGAAATGTTATTAGAAATTTTAAATCAGTCATGATTGTGAGGTGGTAAAATGAAAAAAAGTAATATTATTTTAGCGCTTGTATTAATTGCTTTTGTGGTATGTGTGGTTGTTGTACTTGCATTTCGATTAAATGCAGATAAAAAAGAGGCAAATGTCAATATTGACTTAACTGCTTTAAATGAAAGAATTAATACAGAAACCAATTTTAGTGAGATGACAATGCAAGATTTAGATAAAGAAAGTCTTTCATCTCTTTTTGGAATAGAAACAGATAAGGTAGAAGAAGTAATTGGAAAGATCCCTTTGATTAATGTACATGCCAATATGTATGTGGTTGTAAAAGCAACAGAGGGAAACGCAGAATATGTAAGAGAAAAATTAGAAGAATATGGTACTTTGTACGAACAAAATTGGGAAAAGTATTTACCAGAACAATATGAACTTGTTAAACAAAGAAAAATTGGAGTGCAAGGAAATTATGTATACTTTGTTGTTTCAGATATGGCAAACGAAATCGTAAAAATGATGGAATGATGAAAAAAAGAATGTCAAATGGCATTCTTTTTTTGTGGTTAAAATAGCAAAAAAGGTTTGACAAAATTTTAAGAGAAGCGTATAATAAAGGCGTAGTTGTTTTTAGTCTTATCTTTTAAAAAAGATAAGGGAGTATTTTAAAGGAGGCAAATGTCATGTCCAAAAAGAAAAAAATGTTATGGTTGGTCGTAGTAGGTACAATTGTGATAACCTTATTTGTAGAACTTTTAGCTGCTGTTACTTATGTATTAGTGTATTTAAAAGGAATTGCTGAATATGCAAGAGTAAGACCTGGAAAGTTATACGCAAAGCAGGAAAATGCGGAAATGCAGGAAGTATCGGAAGATTGCTTTGAGGAGTGATCTTTAGGCCAAAAAGGATGATGGAGAATTCTGTCATCTTTTTTGTTTATTAAAATATTTATAAAAAAGAATTTAAAAAGTATTTTACAATTATAGAACATATGTTATAATGATAATGTAAAAAATATTTGGAGGGAGATATGGAAAAGAAAAGAGGAATATCAAAAATTGCTATTATTTTAATAGTGGTTATTTTAATAGCAGTCATTGGAACGGTAATTGGTGTTATTTTCTTGATGAATCGAAACGATGGAAATGATGAAGTAGTTCAAGAACCATTAGATATCTATAATGAAAATCAAGCCTTTAAAGAAGAAATTATAGAGAATTCTGATGAAGAAGAATTAGAAGCTTTGGATAAATCATTAACTGAATATAGAAATGATGAATATGGAATTCGATTTGGTTATCCAACAGATATGCAGCTTCCAACCGATTCTTATGATGAAGATGAATTTTTCCATTCAGTTATGCGTAAAGATAAATCTACTAAAATCGTAGAATTAATTGTAGGGGAATTAGATAATTTATCTGCAGAAGGAGAATATTTAAATGAAAGACTAGCTACTTTAAATGAGGAAGCACAAAATGTAGAAGTGAGTTATGGCCTTTTAGGAAACCAAATGGCAATAAAATTTCATTATGAATTAGATGGGCTTCAATATTTAGAAAGTGTAACCATTAAGGATAAAGTTGCCTATACTTTATGTTATTGTGCGGACGCGGATGAATATATGGAGAGTGAAGCTAAAAAAGTTTTAGATAGTTTAACATTTGTTAATAGTTATATGGATTATCCAAAATCTTCTGAAAGAACGATAAAAATTGAAGGAAAAGAGTATCATTTACCAATTAAGATCACAAATGTAGAGGGATTATTTATCAATCCTAAATATTCTTCAGAAGAATTAAAACCAAATTATTTTTCAAAGGTTTCTTTATATCAGATCAAAGATATTAAGTATAGCGCCTATATTTATAACGCAAAAGCAAGTGTAGCGACTGTAGATTCTGGATATTTGATAGGAATTGAGACAGATAAATTTAAAGGTGGAGATCTTGAAATCTTAGATGGTATTAAAATTGGAATGACACGTGCAGAGGTATTAAGTAAATTAGGAAATCCTGTACGTCAATATATTTCTGAAGAAGATGGTACTGTAGTTGCTTCTTATACTGTAAATGACGCAACTGTAGAGATAAAGTATAAACCAGAAACTGGCTCTATTGTAGATGAAAATACAGAAGTATATGGATTAAGTATTCGCTTTAAGAGATAATTTAAAAACACTTTTTCATAGTTTTTCTATGGAAAGTGTTTTTTTTATTTATTTTTTATACAAATTGTAGTAAAATATAATTATTAAGTTTAAATGAAGATGGAGGAGAACATGCAAAAGATATGGAAAGTAAGAAAGTATGATGAAGAATTAATTAAACAAATTTCTAAAAAACACGCTATATCACCTATTTTGGCAAAATTGTTGGTATCGCGTGAGATACAAGAAGATCAAATAGAGAACTTTTTAAATGGAAATTTAGAAGATTTAAAAGATCCATTTTTAATGAAAGATATGGATTTATTTGTAAAACGTGTCAAACAAGCAATTTCTAAAAAAGAAAAAATTTGTATTTATGGTGATTACGATGTAGATGGTATTACAAGTATTACCATTATGTATGAGTTTTTAACACAACTGGGAGCGGATGTATGCTATTATTTACCTGATCGTTTAATTGAGGGATATGGTATTAATAATTCTGCTTTAACAGAAATTGCTAAAAATGGTACCAAGTTAGTTATTACGGTGGATTGTGGTATTACAGCAGTAGAAGAAGTAGAATTTGCAAAAACATTAGGCTTAGATATTTGTATTACAGATCACCATGAATGTAGTGATGTATTACCTAGTGCAGTTGCTATTATTAATCCAAAGCAAAAAGAAGATCATTATCCATTTAAATTCCATGCTGGAGTAGGGGTTGCTTTTAAGTGTTTAGCAGCAATTGCCAAAGAATACGGCTTAAAAGAAGAAACTTATTTAAAGTATTTAGACATTGTTTCTATTGGAACAATTTCAGATATTGTGCCTTTAATTGATGAAAATAGAATTATTTCTAAACTAGGCTTAAAAGCGATGGAAAATACAAAAAATGTTGGTTTAAAAGCGTTATTAAAAGTAATTAATTTTAAAACCATAGATAGTATGATGGTGTCTTTTGGAATTGCGCCTAGGATTAATGCTTGTGGCAGAATGGGAAATGCAGGAATTGCGGTAAAATTGTTATTAGAACAAAATGAAGAAAAAGCAATTCAAATTGCAAGAAAATTAGATGAGTTAAATACAGAAAGACAATTAGTAGAGAAACATATTTATGAGGAAGCTTTAGAAATGATCCAAAAAGGAAAATTAGATAAGAAAAATAGCATTGTGCTATATAATGAGGGATGGCATAATGGAGTTATTGGAATTGTTGCTTCTCGTTTGGTAAATTTGTATTACAAACCTGTTATTCTACTTACAAAAGAACATGGTATGATTCGTGGTTCTGGAAGATGTGAGCCTGGTTTTTCTATTTATGAAGCTTTAACAGAGTGTAAAGAGGATTTATTGCAATTTGGTGGTCATGAGCTTGCTGCAGGTCTTAGTTTAGAAGAAAAAAACATTGAGGCATTTGTACAAGATTTCGAAAATGCTACTAAGAAGAGAAATAGTGGAGTGCAAGAACAAATTATTGATATTGATATGCAAATTGATAAAAAAGATTTAACAGGACAAATTATAAAAGACATTTTTACTTTACGCCCTTATGGTCAGTCCAATAAAGTTCCACTATTTATTTACAAAGGATTGCGTGTAGTAGCGATTCGAACGATAAAAGAGGAAAAGCATTTAAAACTTACATTACAAGATGGAAAAGCTTTAATAGAAGGAATTGCTTTTTCGCAAGGAAATAGAAGAGATGAAATTATCGTAGGAAATAAAATTGATGTAGTGGGAAATATTGAGGTAAATACATATCATACTCCTAAGACAATTCAAATCGTCATTCAGGATTTTAAAAGAGCGGTAGATTAGGGATTGTATAAACAAACGTTTTGTAGTATAATTTAGATGGTGAGAAAATGGAAAAGACAGATGAATTAGAAATGAATGTGCAGTATGTGAAAGGGGTTGGCCCTAAAAAAGCAGAATTACTTAACAAATTAGGAATTTATCAAGTAAAAGATTTATTAGAGTATTATCCTAGAAGTTATGAAGATAGAACCAAATTAAAAAAGATAGAAGACTTTTGTGATGGAGAATCCACTCTTTTTATTGGAACGATTTGTGAACCTGTTAAAGTACAAAAAATCAGAAGAAATCTAGTGATTATTTCTACGGTTGTAAGGGATGAAACTGGTACTGTAAAAATGACGTGGTATAATCAAGCATATATCAAAACAAGATTAGAAGAGGGGAATGCGTATTTGTTTTATGGAAAAGCAATAAAAGAACGTTATCGTTTTGCTATGGAAAGTTCCCTTATTTATTCGGTAGAAGATTTAGATAAAATACAGGGGATTTATCCAATTTATCCTTTAACAGCGGGTATTACGCAAAATTATTTATTTAAACTCATAAGAGATATGTATGATAAAAACATTTTGGTAAAAGAAATTTTTCCAGATATGTTTCGTAAAAAGTATGGTTTACCAGAGGTTAATTTTGCAATGCGAAATATTCATTTTCCAAAAGATTTTAGAGTGATTGAAGAGGCTCGTAACCGAATTATTTTTGAGGAACTCTTTTTGTTTCAACTTGCTTTAGTGAATATGAAAAATCATAGAGTCAAAAAAACAAAGGCAAAACCTTATCATGAAGTAGATTTAAATCCTTTTTTGGAATTACTTCCTTTTGAATTAACAGGTGCCCAAAAAAAAGTGGTAGAGGAAATAAAAAATGATTTAACCAGTACCAAGTTAATGAGTAGACTGGTACAAGGGGATGTAGGTAGTGGAAAAACAATGGTAGCAGCCCTTGCAATGTATATGGCAGTTAAAAATGGTTATCAGGTGGCTATGATGGCTCCAACTACCATACTTGCTATGCAACATTATGATGAGTTAAGTGTGTATTTTGAAAAATTAGGAATTCATGTTGGAATCATTACTTCTAGTACAACAAAAAAGAATAAAAATATTCTGGTTGAAAAATTAAAAAATCACGAATTAGACATTGTGATTGGAACGCATTCTCTAATTGAAGATCCAATTGAATTCTCTTGTCTTGGAATGGTAATTACAGATGAGCAACATCGTTTTGGAGTAAAACAGAGAATGAAGCTTGCTGGAAAAGGAAATGATGTAGAGACTTTGGTTATGACAGCTACTCCTATTCCTAGAACTTTGGCAATTATACTATATGGAGATTTGGATCTTTCTATTATTGATGAAATGCCACCTGGAAGACGTCCAGTGATTACAGGAGTTAGAGACGAAAGTAATGAAGAAAAAATTAATCATTTTTTGAAGAGTCAAATAGAGGAAGGAAGACAAATTTATGTAGTGTGTCCTTTGGTTGAAGAAAATGAGGAGTTAAATCTTAATTCGGTTGAGGTATTATTTGAAAAATATAAAAATGAGCTTTTTAAAGAATATCAGGTTGAATTTTTGCATGGAAAAATGAAGAATAAAGAAAAAGATGAAATTATGCAAAGATTTAAAAATAACGAAATTCAAATTTTAATTTCTACGACCGTTATTGAGGTAGGAATTAGTGTTAGTAATGCGACTGTTATGGTGATAGAAAATGCAGACCGATTTGGACTTGCGGCTTTACATCAATTAAGAGGAAGAGTCGGAAGAGGAAAGTATCAGTCGTATTGTATTTTAAAAAGTAGTAATAAGTCTGTTACCGCAAGAGAAAGATTAAAAATTATGGAGAAAAGTAATAGTGGTTTTGAAATTGCGCAAAAGGATTTAGAATTACGTGGTCCAGGAGATTTCTTTGGAATTAGACAGTCTGGTATGCCAGAATTTAAGCTTGCTAATTTGTTAAGCGATGTTACAATTTTAAAAAAGTCACAAGATGCAGTTAACGAAATAATTGCACAAGACAGTGAATTAGAAAAAGCAGAGAATCAATTGATAAAAGAGGCTTTGTATCAAAAGTTTGGTGAGCAATTAGAAAATATTCAGGCTTAAAAAAATACCTTCAAATGATTTGTTTGAAGGTATTTTTCTATTAATTTACAATTTTAAAGCCAATTTTTGTTCCGATAAAATAAAATAATGCAATGCTGATAATGGAAAAAAGCGTTATCAGCAAATTAGTGATAAGTGCTGTTACAAAGGAAAATGAAACTTTTTCCTTTGGCATTTCCATCTGATGTTCTTTGGGAGCGTTTTCTTGTATATGTAGTGCATTTTTAGTATGAAACTTAAATGCACGGAACAATTTAGTATAATCTATATTTAAAGAGTAAAAGGTAAGTGATTGTAACAGAAAAGAGAATATAAATAAAATAGTACAAGTTAAAATCACTTGAAATTTTTGAGGAATATTACTTGGATTAAAAAGAAGGGATAGTAATGTATCAATCATATCCAAATGTAATATATATTTTAAGCATACATATAAAATTGCAATTGTAATGACCCATATGATCGCAATCAGTAAAGCGGGAACAAAAAGCTTTTTGTAATCATAATGATGTCTAGTAGTGATCCATAAACCGATTTTCATAGCGGTTGAAATGGTTATTACTAAAAGAAGTATTAGTAGTAACCCAATTAAGAAACTAAGTATCCACATTTTTTACACATCCTATTTCTTTTTTAATTTTGTAAGTTCTAATAATTTATTAGTGATCCTTTTATAAATGGTTCTTGTTTGTTTTTCTTTTTCTTTTACATTTAATTCTTTTTTCTTTTGATATAAATCAATGATTTCTTGATATAACATTTCTAGCTTATCTCCAAATTCTTCTGATGAATTTTGTTTAGCAGTGATAAGCCCATTGGTTATGAGTTTATTTCTTAAAGCATCATTTTCTAAAACATTTAAAATAGATTTTGCAAAATCTGCATCATGTTTTACTAAAATTCCATTTTTGTTATGAGTAATAAATTCTGCTAGGTTAGGTGCATATTTTGCTACAATAGGAACACTGGAAGCCATTGCTTCTAAAAAAGTTAAGCCTTGTGTTTCGGTAATGGAAGCGTTAACAAAAACATCTCCAATGTTATAGTATTTTGGAACATCTATCCATGGTATTTTTCCTGTAAAGATAACTTGATTTTCAATTTTTAGTTTTTTTGCTTGTTCCATAAGATCTTCTTTAGAAGGTCCGTCTCCTACAATTAAGAATTTTGTCTTTGGAGCTTGTTTAAAAATTAAAGGCATACTTTCAAGCAAAATATGAATGCTTTTTTCCTCTGCGACTCTTCCTAAAAATAAAATGACTTTTTCATCTGGTTTAATTCCTAATGATTCTTTTAATTTAGTACGTTCTTGTTCTGAAAAATTTTCTTTTTCAAAAGGCTTTATATCAATTCCAGTAGGAATAATATAAATTGGTTTATTTTTTACTTTACATTTATATTTTAAATATTTTTCTGTTTTTTTAGAAGGGGCAATGATGCATTCTGCTTTTGTGACAAAATTTTTAGAAAATGTTCTAGCAAAACGTTTGGTGTAAATATTTCTGCCTCCTTTTATCGGAATAATATAATGAATGTAATCTTCCCACATGGTATGATAAGTATGAATAAAAGGAATATGATATTTCCTTGCAATAATCTTTCCAAAAAGTCCAAGTGAAAATTCACTTTGTGTATGAACAATATCTAAATTTAATTCTTTAATTTTTTTAGCAACTTCTCTAGAATAAAAAGCAGCTAGCCTATTTTTATACTGTCTTGCAACAATTAAGGGCATACTTTTTAACATATATAAATTTTGGTTTTCTTTTGGTTGTATGGATTTAGAAGGTGCAAAAACATAAACTTCATGTCCACGTTTTTTCATTTCTCTTTCTAACATATTAATAGATGTTACAACACCGCTTGTGACTGGGTTGTAGGCATCTGTAAAAATACCAATTTTCATTTAAATTTACAACTCCTTAGTTTTTAATAGTTACGTATCTTATTATACTCTAAATAGAAACAATTGTCAAGAAATGACAAGAGTAGCAAAATCGCTTAAAAGTATGAGGATTTTGCCATAAAGTTACATAATAAAATGATTGACTTGTTGTTAGTAAACATGGTATAATATATATATACGCATGAATTTACAAAAGATAACGGAGGTAGTAAAAATGAGAAGATTTAGAAAACCAAATATTAAATGGAAAGAAATTTTGTTATTAGTGATATTTATTGCAGTTGTTTCCTTTACGATTATTAATGTTAAAAATTTATTAAAAAGAGAAGAAATTAAAAATATTACAGAGGCAATCACAACAGGCTCTCAAAATGCAAATTCTGGTGGATTCTTTGCATCTTTATACTCTAATGGAGATACAGAGCTTAAGGTAACAGGAAATGCAATTGCAGTTTTAGATATTCCATCTCGTGGAATTAGGGGGCAAGTAGCTGAAGGAATTGACGATGAAACGTTAAAAAATTATATTGGTCATTTTGAATCTACTGCAGCACCTGGAGAAGTAGGAAATTGTGCATTAGCTGCTCATAACAATATTCATACAGAGCTTTTTGCAAATTTACACAATGTTCAAATTGGAGATAGAATAAGACTTGTTACAACTACTCATGAGTATACTTATAGGGTGACTTCTAAGGAGACGATTGAACCAGATAATACTGAGGTTTTAGATGGAAGTAATAAAAGAGAAATTACCTTAATTACTTGTACGGCAGCAACTATCAAAAGAATTTGTGTAAAAGGGGAACTTGTTTCTGAAAAATTATTAGATACCAATGAATAAAAAAGAAACACTGATAGAAAAAATCTATTGGTGTTTTTTTATGTAAGAAAGAAAATGAGAATTATCATTTGAGGATATCTTGGAAAAAATGATTAAAACAATTTACAAGTTCCTGCTCAAATGATATAATTATTCCTAGTTAAAAATACTATTCATAAGTGAGGCGATATGATGACAAATCAAATGATACAAGAAATTTCTTCTATTTTAGAAGAAGAACATATTAAATACGAAAAAGAAATGCTTGAAAAAGTAGCTTCTTATTGTCAAAAAATATATCAAGGAGATAAAACAGTTTTAGATCATGTAATAGGCGTTGCAAAACAAGTTGCTTTATTAAGACTAGATGATGTTTCTGTTTATGCGGCACTTTTACATGAATGTTTAAAATATCCTACTTATCAACAAGAAGAATTTCAAGAACTATTTGGAGAAGAAATTTTAGACATTATTTTAACAGTTAATAAACTGTCTTATTTAAATTATAACAATCAAGAAAAAGTTAATCATGAGAATTTAAGAAATATGTTTATGGCAATTGCAAAAGATATTAGAACGGTAATTATTAAACTTGCAGATAGATTATATAATATGCAAACAATTTCTTCTATCAAAGATGAGGAAGTAAAGCAAAATATGGCAAAAGAATGTTTTCATATTTACGCACCAATTGCTCATAGGCTTGGTATGTCTAAGATAAAATCTGAATTAGAAGATATTTCTTTTCGAATTTTAATGCCTGTAGAGTATGCATTTATAAAGACAAGAATTGACGCAAAAAAGAAAGAAAGAGAACAATATATAGAGGATAGAATTCAAGAGATTAAACAAATTTTAAAAGAACAGAACATTCAAGCAGAGATTTATGGTAGACCAAAACATTTTTATAGTATTTATAAAAAGATGAAGGCTAAAAATTGTAATCCAGAAGATTTATTTGATTTATTAGCCATTCGTATTATTGTAAATTCGATTAAAGATTGCTATAGTGTTCTTGGAATTGTTCATGATAAATACAAACCAATGCCAGGAAGATTTAAAGACTATATTGCAGTACCTAAAACGAATATGTATCAATCTCTTCATACAACGGTATTTGGAGAGGGTGGAAAACCATTTGAAATTCAGATTCGTACATGGGATATGCACAATATAGCAGAGAAAGGTATTGCTGCTCATTTTTCCTATAAAGAAAAAAGCAAGAAAATAACAGAGGCAGATAAAAAGATTATTTGGTTTCGAAAAATGCTTGAAATTCAGCAAGAACTTGCAGATAATACCACAAATTTGGAAAAAATGAAAACAGAATTATTTGGAGAAGAAGTTTTTGTTTTTACACCTAAAGGGGATATTAAGTCTTTACCAAAAGGATCTACTCCAGTTGATTTTGCATATATGATTCATCAAAAAATTGCAGAGAAAATGACCGGAGCAAAAATTAATGCAAGAATGGTTCCACTAAATACAGAGTTAAAAAATACAGATGTAGTAGAAATTATTACTTCTAAAAATGCACCAGGACCAAATCGAGATTGGTTACGATATGTTAAGACAACTGCTGCTAAGAATAAAATTACAGGCTTTTTGAAAAAGCAAGGAAAAGAAGTTAACATTGTAAAAGGAAAAGAAATTTTTGAAAAGCTTTTAAATAAACAAAAAATTTCGAAAGAGGAATTATTAAAAGAAGAAAATATGAAAGTAATGCTGAAAAAATGTAATTTTCATAGCTTGGAAGAGTGTTATGAAAATATTGGATTTGGAAGCATTTCACCTTTAAAAGTAATGAATCGATTGGTAGAAGCCTATGAAGAATCAAGTATTCCAGAAGAAAAAAATATGACACTAAAAAAAGAGGCTAAAAAGAAGGAAGTACAAGATTTAGTGGAAGTAGAAAATATTCAAAATTGTTTAGTAAAATTTGCAAAATGTTGTTTGCCTATTCCTGGAGATGATATTGTTGGCTATATTACCTTTTCAAATGGGGTTTCTATTCACCGAAAAGATTGTCCTAATTTGAAAAACTTAAATATTCAAGCAAGACAAATTCGCGTCAAATGGAAAACAAAGGCAAATGCTGATTTCGTGGCACATATTACGATTAAAGCAAATGATCGAGATGGTATTTTAGCAGATATCATTAAGGTATTAAAAGGATTAAAAGTAGAAATATCGGAAATTAATACTAAGGTGACAGAAGATAGAGAAAATATTACTACGATTGCTTTAAATGTACCAGATATTGAAAAATTACAGGTTATTATAAAAGCATTAAAAAAAGTAGATAGTGTTTTTGAAGTTAAAAGGATGAGATAATATGTTAGAGATAGAAAAGATAGAAGTGGATGTAGCAAATGCAGGGCATATAACCAATTGCTATTTGGCTTTTGATGAAACGAAAAAAGCAATACTAATTGATCCTGGTTATGATGCCTATCGTATTCTTTCCAAGTTAAAAGAAAAAGAAGTAACCCTTCAATATATTTTGTTAACACATGGTCATGCTGATCATATGGGAGCTTTAAAAGAAATCGAGGAGGTTACTAGGGCAGCTATTTTGATCAGTCCAAAAGAAAAAGATATGGTATTAGAAAAGATAGAAAATTATGCAAGTTATTTAGGTGTAGAAAGACAAAATATATCAGAAGATTGTTTACAGACAGTACAAGACGAAGAGTCAGTTTTAATAGGAAATCATGTAGGAAAAATTTTATATACGCCAGGACATTCGGCAGGTTCTATTTGCTTATTTTTTGAAAAAGAACAAATTTTATTTACAGGAGATACAGTTTTTTCTGATTGTTATGGAAGATGTGATTTGCTTGGAGGAAGTAAAGAAGAGATGATTCTTTCTTTGCGCAAGGTTTTTAAACTTGGTGAAGAAATAAAAATTTTTCCTGGACATGGAGAAATCACCACTTTAAAAAAAGCCAAAAAATATATAAAAATGTTATTTGCTTTAAAAGGGATCACACTTTAAAGAAAGAGAGGATGAGTATGAAAATAAAAAATAAAAAAAAGATGACATTCATTTTGTGCATGATGATTCTTTTGGTAATCCTTGTTGGTATTTATTTTTATTGGAATGTCATTGCTACAGATCGTTTAAAAGTAAAAAACTTACAATCTAATCCTATGATTTTCTTATCTAAAAAAGGCGATGAAGCAGGAGAAATTCATTACTATTCTTTGCTAACAGAGGATGGAAAATATTGTGAATATACAGATAATGGAAAGCAAGGACAATATACTATTTTAAAAGAAGATGAACTTTCTGAAAATGAAGTAGAAAATATGAAATTTTTAATTCATAATTTGAGTATAGCTCTACCAGAAGAAATTGTAAATCCAAGTGAAATACGAGAATTTAGAACCATTTTTTTAGAAAATGACACCAAAGTGGTTTATGAAAGTGAATATCAAGATGTGTTAAAAAATATGTTTGAAGGAGAATAAAAATGAATCATTTTAAAGAAATTATTGAACAAGAAAGTCAAAAAGAATATTATCAAAAATTGCATGCTTTTGTAGAGGAAGAATATCGTACCAAAACGATTTTTCCTCCAAGAGAAAATATCTTTTTTGCTTTAAAGAACACTCCTTATGAATATGTGAAGGTAGTAATTATTGGACAAGATCCTTATCACGGTGTTGGAGAAGCACATGGAATGGCTTTTTCTGTAAATCCAGGAATAAAAGTCCCTCCTTCATTACAAAATATTTTTAAAGAAATTCATAGAGACGTGGGCTGTTATATCCCTAATAATGGGTATTTATTAAAATGGGCAAGACAAGGCGTTCTTCTTTTAAATAGTGTTCTTACGGTAGAAAAGGACAAGCCTGCTTCTCATCAAGGGAAAGGTTGGGAAATTTTTACTGATCGAATTATTGAAGAAATTAATCAAAAAGAAACACCTGTTGTCTTTTTGTTATGGGGAAATTTTGCAAAACAAAAACAAGCACTTATTACCAATAAGAAACATCTTGTTCTTACATCTTCTCATCCTAGCCCTTTTGCAGTTCGCTATGGATTTGATGGATGTTCTCACTTTTCTAAAACTAACCAGTTTTTAATAGAACATCAAATGGCACCTATTAATTGGCAAATTGATAATATTTAGTAGATTTAAAAGAGAGTTTTCATTTTACATTTATTTTGAAAGCTCTCTTTTTTCACAAGAATACTATCTTTTTTCTACATTATGTGATATAATGATTTCTATGTAAAAAAGGAGTATCAACATGAAAACAAGTGATTTTTATTACGATTTACCACATGAATTAATTGCACAAACCCCATTAAAAGATAGACAAAAGTCTAGAATGATGGTATTGCATAAAGAAAATGGAAAAATAGAGCATAGTAAATTTGAAAATATTACAAACTATATTCAAAGTGGAGATACGATTGTGTTAAATGATACAAAAGTATTGCCAGCAAGGTTATTTGGACATCGTGAAGGAAAAGAAGAAGCAATTGAGGTATTGCTATTAAAGCAAGTAGAAAATAATTACTGGCAAACATTGGTAAAACCAGGAAAGAAAGCTAGAATTGGCGATGTCATTATTATGGATGAAAAATTACTAAAAGCAAAAGTTGTGGATATTTTAGAAGATGGTCAAAGAGTCATTGAATTTGAGTATCATGGAATTTTTAATGAAATATTAGATAAGCTTGGAACCATGCCTTTACCACCTTATATCACAGAAAAATTAGAAGAAAAAGATCGTTATCAAACCGTTTATTGCAAAAATTTAGGCTCTGCAGCTGCACCAACTGCTGGATTACACTTTACCAAAGAAATTTTAAAAGAGCTAGAAGAAAAAGGGGTACATATTGTTTATGTTACTTTACATGTAGGACTAGGCACGTTTCGACCTGTTAAAGTAGAAGAGGTAACCGAGCATAAAATGCATAGCGAATATTTTATCATTTCGAAAGAAGCTTGTGATGTGATTAATCAAACAAAAGAAGAGGGTGGAAGAATCTTTTGTGTAGGAACCACTTCTTGTAGAGTACTAGAAAGTGCAACTGATGAACATGGAATTATTCATCCTATGGCAAAGGAAACGGATATTTTTATTTATCCCGGTTATTCCTTTAAAATGGTAGATGTATTGCTTACTAATTTTCATTTACCAGAATCTACATTAATTATGCTTGTTTCTGCATTAGCTGGAAAAGAACATATTATGAATGCTTATCAAGAAGCAGTAAAGGAAAAATATCGTTTCTTTAGTTTTGGAGATTGTATGTTAATTATATAAAAAAATAGAAGGGAGAATTATGAAAAAAGAAGCATTACGTTTTGAAATTAAAAAAGTAGATCCTAGGACAAATGCTCGTTTAGGCGTTTTGCATCTTCCACATGGAGATATAGAAACACCTGTTTTTATGCCTGTTGGGACACAAGCAACAGTAAAAGCAATGACGCCAGATGAGTTAAAAAATGAAGTAAAAGCAAAAATTATTTTAGGAAATACCTATCATTTGTTTTTAAGACCAGGACATGAACTCATAAAGGAAGCAGGTGGCCTTCATCAGTTTATGAATTGGGATGGTAATATTTTAACAGATAGTGGTGGTTTTCAGGTTTTTAGTTTAGGTGCGTTAAGAAAAATTACAGAAGAAGGAGTAGAATTTCGATCTCATATAGATGGCACTAAAAAATTTATTTCACCAGAGAAATCTATGGAAATTCAAAATGCCTTAGGCTCTGATATCATGATGGCTTTTGATGAATGTGCACCTTATGGAGCAAGTTATGCTTATGTGAAAAATTCTATGGAAAGAACTACAAGATGGGCAAAGCGTTGCAAAGAGTACCATCAAGCAGTTGAAAAGCAAGCATTATTTGGAATTGTGCAAGGTGGTTTTTACAAAGATTTAAGAGAAAAGAGTGCAAACGATTTAACAAAATTAGATTTTCCAGGCTATGCCATTGGAGGAATTAGTGTAGGAGAACCAAAGGAAGAGTTTATAGATATTTTAAGATATACTGCACCTCTTTTGCCACAAGAGAAACCTCGTTATTTAATGGGGGTAGGTAGCCCAGATTATTTAATAGAATCTGCTATAGCAGGAATTGATATGTGTGACTGTGTTTTACCTACTAGAATGGCAAGAAATGGTACTGCGTTAACACATTATGGTAGATTAAATTTATTAAATGCAAAGCATATTCATGCATTTGAAACATTAGATCAAGATTGCGATTGTTATACTTGCAAAAATTATACAAAAGCATATATTCATCATTTGTTTAAAGCAAAAGAAATTTTAGGTGCAAGACTTTTATCAATCCATAATTTAAGATTTCTTGTGCATTTAATGGAAGATATACGCACGGCTATTCAGGAAGAAAGACTATTAGAATTTAGAGAAGAATTTTATGAAAAGTATGGCTATAAAAAGTGAGGGAACAATATGGAGGAGCTTGATAAGAAAACCGTAAAGAAAGGAAAGAAAAAAGGAGAAAAAAAGTTAGCTATTACGCTTACGAAAATAGTGACATTTATTTTTCTTTTTATCCTTCAAACATTATTTATCACGATTATTTATACAACAGGTGCTGGAATTTATTTATATGCAAAGGCTTTATATGAAATTATTAAGTTATTAGCGATTATTTATTTGCTTTCAAGACATGATAGTGCAGCATATAAAATTTCTTGGATTTTGTTTATTACATTTATGCCTGTTATTGGAATAATTGCATTTTTATTATGGGGAAATAGTAAGTTACGTAAGAAAAAAGTACGACAAATTCGACAAATTAAAGAAAAAACAGATCACTTACTAGAAAAAGAAGATATCTGTGAAAATATTATAGATGAAAGAAAGAAAAATCAAATTCGTTATATTGAAAATATGACCGATTATCCTGCATGCTATAACCATGAAATCCAATATTTTAATATGGGTGAAACTTTTTTTGAAAGTCTAAAACGAGATTTAAATAAAGCAACGAAATATATTTTAATTGAATTTTATATTGTATCAAAAGGAAAACTGGCTTCAGAAGTATTTGAAATTTTAAAAAGAAAAGCAAAAGAGGGAGTAGAAGTAAAAATGGTGGTAGATTCCCTAGGAACTTTGCTTACTTTTCCAAAAAAATTAAGAGATGAGTTAGAAGAAGCAGGAATTGAAATTTTTGTTTATAATAAAATTTCTGTTATTTTTAGCGGCTATATGAATTATAGGGATCATAGGAAAATTATTGCTATTGATGGTATTGTAGCATATACCGGTGGTGTCAATCTTGCAGATGAATATGCAAATATCATCGAGCGTTATGGATATTGGAAAGATGTTGGTGTTAGAATCAAAGGAAAAGCTGCTTGGAATTTTGCAGTGATGGTTTTAAGAGCATTAGAAGAAGAGGGCGATGAGAATATTTCTTATGAAGCATATAAAGATATTCGAGAAAAGCTTTTGGTACAAGAGAAAATTAAAAACACACAAGGCTTTGTCATTCCTTTTGCAGATGGACCGGAAAATCGAAAAAATCCAACCGAAAATACCTATATTCAAACCATTCAATATGCAAAAAAATATGTATACATCACTACCCCTTATTTTGTGGCAAGTGAATCTTTGCTAAATGCAATTTTAAATAGTGCAAGAAGTGGTGTAGATGTTAGAATTATTTTGCCATATATACCAGATAAAAAGCTTGTTTCTATTGTAACCAAATCATATTATGAGGTATTACTAGCAGCAGGAGTAAAGGTATATGAATTTAAACCTGGCTTTATTCATTCTAAAACAATCGTTGCAGATGATGAAACTGCAATTGTTGGAACTGCTAATTTAGATTATAGAAGTTTGAATCTAAATTTTGAGTGTGTTAGCTTAATGTATCAAACAGGGGAAGAGTTAAAAATCAAAGAGGACTTTTTAAATATGGTAAATGGATTCTGTGTAGAGGTTCATTTAGAAGACTGGAAGAAACGTCCTTTATTAAAAAAAGTCGGAGAAGCAATTCTTACTGCATTTGCACCTATGATGTAGTAAAAAAATAGGAGGAAAAATATGAAATATAGTTTGGTTTTAGAAGGTGGAGGCGCAAAAGGAGCCTATCAAATAGGAGTGGTAAAAGCCTTAAAAGAGGCTGGTTATGAATTTGATGTGGTAACAGGAACTTCTATTGGAGCTATCAATGCTGCCTACATTGTTCAAGGGGATTTTGAGTATGTTTATCATTTGTGGGAGACACTTTCTTTTAAAGATCTTTTTGATGTAGAAGAAGAAAATCTTTTACGTGCGCAGAATTTAGATATTAATTTTGATGTCGTACGTTATTTAACAAAAAAATTTGGACAAATGATAAAAGAAAAAGGAATTGATACCCAAAAGATTAGAAAAATTATGGAAGATTCTATTGATGAAGAAAAAATAAGAAAATCTAGTATGAATTTTGGGCTTGTTACTTATTGCTTAACAGACAATACGCCACAAGAATTATTTATAGAAGATATTCCTAAAGGGAAATTAGTCGATTATTTAATGGCAACTTCTAATTTACCTGTGTTTATTCGTACCAAAATTGATGATAAAAACTATATTGATGGTGGCGCATGGGATCCATGCCCTATTCATATGTTGGAAGAGAAGGGCTATCAAAATATTATTACCATTCGTGTTTTTAAAAGAAAAAGCAGAATTAGAGGATATCAAGGAATACTAAAAAGAGGAAAAGTAAAGTTATTTATGATTGAACCGGTAGAGGTATTACCAAGTATTCTTAATTTTGATAGTAAAAATCTAAATGAATTATTAAAGCTTGGTTATTATGATGGACTTAGGTTTTTAAATCATTATTTGGGTTATTACTATTATATTAAGTCAGTTCAAGAAGAAACAGTGCAAGAAATGCTAAAACAAATTCGTGTAGAAGAAAAATTAAAGCTTATTAAAAGCTTAAAAATAAATTATGCACTTGGTGAAAATGTACATGAAGTTTTTTTAAACAAAGTGTTAGAAGAATTAGTTCTTAGAACCAAACAAAAATATGCAAATCAGCCTTTAGATGCACTTATTTGTATATTAGAAGAAATTGCTAGAGATTTGGAAATAGAAAGATTTCAAATTTATTCTTTAGAAGAATGGATTTTGATGTTAAAGAAAAGTAAAAAGCCAAAAGAGATTTCTAAAAGAATGAAACCTTTGTATGATTTTTTAGAAATTTTACCATAGTATAAATAGAACTCCTTATTCATATATTAAATTAATATCATGAATAAGGAGGATTTTTTATGCAAATTTGTATCTTAGGGAAAGATAAAAGAAATAACTATTTAAAATTATTTTATCAAGAGAGCATATCGGACATGGAACAAGCAGAAGTCATTATTACACCAATCCCACTTTCAAAGGACGGAATTTATGTAACGGGAGAATCTCTTAAATGGAAAGATTTCATTTCGTATGTAAGATTAAAAAAGAAGATACTCATTACGGGTGGGATAACAGAGGAAATGAAGAAAGAATTAGAAGGAGTTTGTTATCATAATATCATAGAACAAGAAGACCTAACTTGGTATAATGCCATACCAACGGTAGAGGGAGCAATTCAAATTGCACTTGAACAAACAGAATTTACTTTGCATGGAGCAAGTATTGGGATACTTGGATTTGGCAGAATTGGTAAATTATTAGCACATCGATTAAGCGGATTTGGAGCCAGTATTTATTGTGAAGCAAGAAAAGAAAAAGATATTGCGTTTATAGAGGCGATGGGATATAATAGTATCAGATTAGAAGCTTTGGATTATTTTTTACCCAATATGGATATTATTTTTAATACAATTCCATATTTGATACTAGATGGAGAAAAATTAAAAAAAGTTTCAAAAGATTGCCTGATCATTGATCTTGCTTCTCGTCCGGGAGGGGTAGATTTTAAAGAGGCCGAAAGGTTAGAAAGAAAGGTGTTATGGGAGCTTGGTCTTCCTGCAAGAGTGGCGCCTAAAACAGCAGCACTTTATTTGAAAGAGGCAATTGATAAGATCATTTGTTAGTATTAAAAAACAAAGGAGAGAAATTTATGGGAACTATAATCGATGTAAAGGAAATTGTAAAAAACAAGAAAGAAGAATTAAAAGTAAGAATTGAAAAACTACGTCAAAATCAAGTGATACCAAAACTTGCGGTTATACTTGCAAGTAACGATTCTGCTTCTAGAGTTTATGTGGGAAATAAAAGGAAACTTTGCCAAGAATTAAATGTTTTAGAAGAGGAATATATATTAGATGAAAATGTAACAAATGAAGATTTAATTTCTTTAATTTCCAGGCTAAATGAAGATAAGAGTGTAGATGGAATACTTGTTCAATTACCACTTTATCCACATTTAGATGAGTCAAGAATTTTAAATACAATTATTCCTAGTAAGGATGTAGATGGATTTCATCCGTATAATTTAGGAAAATTAGTGATTGGAGAGGATACAATTGTATCTTGTACACCAAAAGGTGTCATGACAATTTTAGACAGTTTAGGAATGGATCTTGCAGGAAAGAATGCAGTGGTTATTGGTAGAAGTAGAATTGTTGGAAAACCTATGGCACAATTATTATTAGCAAGAAATGCAACCGTAACGGTTTGCCATTCCAAAACGAAAAATTTAGAAGAATATACTAAAAAAGCAGATATTTTGGTGGTAGCGATAGGAAAACCACATTTTATTCATCAAGCAATGGTAAAAGAAGGTGCTTGTGTAATCGATGTAGGAATTAATCGTGTAGATGGAAAGTTAAAGGGAGATGTGGACACACAAGATGTTTTAGAAAAAGTAAAATATATTACTTCTGTTCCTGGTGGAGTAGGACTTACTACCGTGGTATCTTTAATAGAAAATTTAGTAGAAATCGCTGAAAAAAGAATATAATCAAAAATATCATAGGCAGAAATTGCTTATGATATTTTTTCACAAAATTTTCACTTTTATTTTTAAAAATATACTTGACAAAGCATGTAGAAAGGTGTAATATATATATTGTTATTAGCACTCGGATGTTTTAAGTGCTAAAGCAGGTGATAAAATGAAATTAGATGAGAGAAAAAAGAAAATATTATCATCTGTTGTAGAAGATTATATTGCTTCAGCAGAACCTGTAGGTTCAAAGACACTTGTCGAAAAATATAAATTAAATTATAGTAGTGCAACTATAAGAAATGAAATGAAGATATTAGAAGATGAAGGTTATTTAGAACAAGTGCATATCTCTTCTGGTAGAGTTCCTTCTACCAAAGGTTATCGTTATTATGTAGATAATTTAATGAAAGACAAAAATCTTTCTATGTTAGATATCAATTATATTGATAATACGATTACTGGATATGGAGATATAGGAAAATTGTTAGAGCAAGCAGCAGATGTGGTATCTAAAATACTTTTACGACCAACAGTACTAACATTAAAATCATCTGATTTATTAGAACATATTAAAATTGTAAAAATTTCTGAAAAATTGTTACTGGTTGTCATTATGTCACAAAATGGAACGGTAAAAGATTGCATTGCAAAACTTACAGATAGTATTCCAGATGAAAGAATTGAAGAACTATCAGAAGTATTAGATCGTAATCTTTTAGGAACGCCACTTGAAAATTTACACATTGCTTTAAATAAGATGATTGAAAAAGATTTACAAAAGTTTTCTAATATTTTAGGTGAAATATCAGAAAGTGTAAAGTATGAACTAAATAAGGAAAGAAAAAAACTAAGTGCAAATGTAGAATCTATTTTAGATTTACCAGAATTTTCTGATGTTGAAAAGGCAAAGAATTTTGTAAATATTTTGTCTACAAAAGAGATTATTGATGATACTCTTTTATCGATTAAAGATGAAAATTTAGGAATTATTATAGGTTCAGAAAATCAGGAATTATTGTTAAAAGATTATAGTATTATTACATTAAATGTTGGTGATAAGGATAAAACTGTTGGGAAGCTTTCTGTTATTGGCCCTAAAAGAATGGACTATTCAAAAACAGTAGCTACTTTAAAATATATTAATCATAAGTTTAAGAATTTACTTCCAACAGAAAGTAAAAATAATAAGGAGATGAAATAATGGGGAAAAAACACGTAGAGGCAGTGCCTGAAGAAGTAGAAGAAAATTTAGAATCTGTTGAAGAAACAAATCAAGAAGAACAAACGGCAGAGCTTTCTGATAAAGATTATATAGAAAAACTTTGCGAAGAATTAAAGGAGCAAAGAAAAAAAACAGATGAGTATTTTGATCATTTAAAACGCAACATGGCAGAGTTTGATAATTACAAGAAAAGAATTGCAAAAGAAAAAGATACTTTGTATTATACCATTGCTTCTGATTTAGTAGCAGATATTTTACCAATTCTTGATAATTTTGAAAAAGCTTTGGTAGCAGATTCTAAAGATGAATCATTTAAAGAAGGAATTGATATGATTTATCACCAATTATGTGATACACTTGTAAAAATTGGAGTGAAAGAAATAGAAATTGGTAAAGATACTATTTTTGATCCAAATTTACATGAGGCTGTTATGCACATTGAAGATGAAAATTATCAAGAAAAACAAATTGTAGAAGTATTTAGAAAAGGTTATATGATTGGCGATAAAGTTGTTCGTCATGCTATGGTAAAAGTAGCAAATTAAATAAGATATTTACTTAATATATGAATGTAAAATTGTATTAAGTATATAATATAAATAACTTTGTATTTTAGGAGGTAATATTATGTCAAAAGTTATAGGAATCGATTTAGGAACTACAAATTCATGTGTAGCTGTTATGGAAAATGGTGAACCTGTTGTAATTCCTAACGCAGAAGGAGCAAGAACTACACCATCTATTGTAGCATTTACAAAGAGTGGTGAAAGACTTGTAGGTCAAGTAGCAAAAAGACAGGCAGTAACTAACCATGATAGAACTGTCATTTCTATTAAAAGAGACATGGGATCTGATA
Source organism: uncultured Clostridia bacterium (assembly GCA_944386605.1). Classification (GTDB taxonomy): domain Bacteria; phylum Bacillota; class Clostridia; order TANB77; family CAG-465; genus CAG-465. The sequence goes on from CALXBS010000016.1 coordinate 28,593, forward strand.
AGAAAGTAAAAATTGATGATAAGGAGTATACACCACAAGAAATTTCTGCTATGATTTTACAAAAATTAAAAGCAGATGCAGAAAATTATTTAGGACAAAAAGTAACACAAGCGGTTATCACTGTACCTGCATATTTTAGTGATTCACAAAGACAAGCAACAAAAGATGCAGGAAAAATAGCAGGACTTGAAGTATTAAGAATTATTAATGAACCAACTGCTGCATCTCTTGCTCATGGTTTTGATAAAGATGCTGAGCAAA